>CAYYMA010000074.1:0-4867 GCA_964472805.1 uncultured Methanomassiliicoccales archaeon
CGTTATTGGTATACCTTAATGTGCAGACCACTTTTTAAATTGGGCAGATTTCTTTTAATAAATTTTGAATTTTTCTATAATTAATTTTTGTTCGTAGTTAGAAGCCATAGGCTGATCAGGTCTAAACCTTGAACAAAATTTCTTTAATATCAGTTCTTAAAACTGTGTATCGGTGCAGGTATCCTTCCGCCTCTGTTCACGAACTCTGCACAACTGAATTTACTTACAGACATTATCGGTGCGGATCCAAGTAGGCCTCCGAATTCTGCATAGTCTCCTAATGTTTTGCCTATTACCGGTATGAGCCTACACGCGGTAGTTTTCTGGTTAATCATACCTATGGCCATCTCGTCCGCTATTATTCCTGATATGGTTTCAGCGGAAGTATCTCCTGGTATCGCTACCATGTCCAATCCGACCGAACATACACAAGTCATAGCTTCTAGCTTTTCTATACACAATGAACCGCATTCTACCGCACGTACCATCGAACTGTCTTCTGATACGGGTATAAACGCTCCACTTAATCCGCCGACGTAGGACGAGGCCATCACGCCTCCTTTTTTTACCTGGTCGTTCAGAATCGCAAGTGCCGCTGTCGTTCCTGGGGCTCCGGTTCTTTCGATACCCATTGATTCAAGGATATCTGCTATGGAGTCTCCTATGGCTGGGGTAGGTGCTAAGGACAGGTCAACTATTCCGAACGGCACCCCCAATCTTGCGGAGGCTTCCTTTGCTACTAACTGACCAGCTCTTGTGACCTTGAATGCGGTGCGTTTGATCGTTTCGCAAAGAACTTCAAAGTTCTCTCCTTTTACTTTGGATATTGCAGTTTTTATTACGCCTGGTCCAGATACACCAACGTTTATTACGGTCTCAGGTTCAGTAACTCCGTGGAATGCTCCTGCCATAAACGGGTTATCGTCTGGTGGGTTGCAGAACACCACGAATTTTGCACAACCTATGGAGTCTTTGTCTTTTGTGAGTTCAGCTGCCTCTAGTATAATGTCGCCCATCATGCGGACGGCGTCCATGTTGATGCCAGCCTTCGTTGAAGCTACGGATACTGAGCTGCATACCCTCTCGGTTAACGACAATGCTTTCGGTATCGATTTTATTAACAGTCTATCCGCGTCTGTCATCCCTTTCTGGACCAGTGCGGAGTATCCGCCTATGAAATTTATTCCTACGTCTTCGGCCGCACTATCTAATGCTTGTGCAATCTTTACGAAGTCTTCTGGAGTTTTACATGCACATGCACCTACGATTGATATAGGAGTGACGGAAACGCGTTTATTCGTTATAGGTATGCCATATTCAAGGCCGATATCGTCTCCGATGGAAACGAGGTCTTTGGCCTTCTCGGTGATTTTGTTATAGATCTTATCGCAGAGTTTTTCCAAATTGGAGTCGCAGCAGCTCATGAGACTAATGCCCATCGTTATGGTCCTTACATCGAGGTTCTCTTCTTTGACCATAGAGTTTGTTTCAAAAACCTCTTCAAAATCGACCATGAGATCAGATCCTGTGCATCATATTGAAAATGTCTTCGTGCTGTGCTTGAACTATGCAGCCGACGGCTTCTCCAACCTTTTTCAGGTCATCGGAGAGTTCGCCGAACGTCTTTGAGTACTTGTCCGTATCTACGATCATCATCATGTTGATGTAATCGCCTACAGTGGTCTGTTTGATATCTAGAATGTTGATGTCGTTATCCGCGAAATAATTACAGATTGCGGCGATTATACCAACGTGGTCCTTTCCGACCAATGTGACTATGGTTTTGCTCATTTTACAGCCTTCCTTTCATTCATCATTATTGCGTATTCCATCGAATCTACTAAAGCTATCAGCGAAGCTTCGATAACGTTCTCAGATACGCCGACGGTGGTCCAACTTTCTATGCCGTCTGTAGACCTTATCAGTACGCGGACCATAGCTGCCGTGGCGGCCTTTTCATCTAACACTCGGACTTTATAATCCGATAGGCGGATGTTGTCAAGCACAGGGAAGAACTTAGACAGTGCTTTTCTTAGAGCGTTGTCCATTGCGTTAACGGGACCGTTCCCGTCCGACGCTGTATGTTCGATCTCCCCGTCCCTGTTTCTAACCTTGATGCTGGCTTCAGATATCAGTTTGTTGTTATCGATCTCGTCGAGGAACAATCGGAATCCCGCTATTGTAAAGTAAGGTTCGAACTCGCCTCTTAATCTTTTTACAAGGAGTTCAAAACTTGCATTGGCTCCCTCGAACTGATAGCCTCGGGCCTCTAGGTTTTTTACAGTTTCAGTGATATGTCCACTGTCGATACCGTTCGTACTTATGCCTAGTTCGTTCAGTTTTTCGATTATGCTAGCTCTTCCTGAAAGATCAGATATTAGGACTCTGCGTTTATTTCCGACAGTTTCGGGATTTACGTGTTCGTATGTTCTTGTATCCTTCATCATAGCAGACACATGTGTTCCACCTTTGTGGGCGAATGCTTTCTCTCCCACATAGGGTAACGATGGGGATGGTGCAACGTTAGCAACTTCTCCAACGAACTTAGAGAGTGCAGTTAATTTCGTTAAATCCGTTACGTTGGTGGTTTCGTTCATCTTTAGCATTAGGTTGGGAATGATCGAACATAAGTTCGCGTTACCGGTCCTTTCGCCTATGCCGTTAATGCAACCTTGTACCATGGTCGCTCCAGCTTTCACGGCAGCCAAGGAATTCGCTACCGCAAGATCAGTATCATTGTGACAATGTATTCCAATCTGTACGTTGAACTTATCACGTACGGCTTTTACAGCGTCCTTCACATCATCGGGAAGAGCTCCGCCGTTGGTTTCACAGAGTACTAACCATTCTGCTCCTCCGTCGACCGCCGCACCAAGTGCCTTCAACGCGTACTCAGGGTTGGATGCATATCCATCAAAGAAGTGTTCTGCATCGAACATCACTCGCATACCCGAGTCCTTCAGAAAAGTGACACTGTCCTTTATCATAGCTAGGTTTTCTTCTTCGGTTACGTTTAAGACATGTACAACCTGAAAATCCCAGGTCTTACCGAATATGCAACACCACTCTACACCAGAGTTAACGAGAGCCATTAGATTTGCATCGTCCTTGGCCATTATACTGTGTCTACGTGTACTTCCAAAAGCAGTTATTTTAGTGTTCTTAAGGTCCATTTTCTTCGCGGCTGCGAAAAACTCATCAGTCATAGGATTGGAGCCTGGCCATCCGCATTCTACAAAGTCTACGCCGAACTCATCTAATTCACGAAGTATATCGATGCGGTCTTGCAACGAAAACGATATTCCTTCGCTTTGGGCACCGTCACGCAGTGTGGAATCGTAGATAACGACGGTCATGTTCACACCTTTCTGTCATCCATTACTGATATCAGATCACTTAGTATCGCAGAAGCGGTCTCTAAACGCCCTGCGCCGCGTCCTGTTATCGTCACGGGTCCCGCAAGATCGCTCTGTATCTGTGCTGCGTTCAACGTACCAGTTACCGCAAGAGGATGTCCTTTGGGTATCAGTCTAGGGGCGACCTCTAATTTGGTGTCCCCCACCTCGCCTATCAGGCGTATGACCATGTCACGGGATTTTGCTAATGCTATAGCTTCTTCGGATATTCCTGTGATACCTGTTATAGAAACATCAGCTAAGGTGACATCTCGGTCGAACACGGAGTTCGCAAGTATGACGACCTTACAAGCACTATCGTAACCTTCCACGTCCCCTGACGGGTCCGTTTCTGCATACCCTAGTTGTTGAGCTTCTTTCAAGGCCTGTCCGAAGGGTTGACCATTGTCCATTTTACTAAGGATGAAGTTGCACGTACCATTGAGTATCCCACGTATCGATTGTATCTTCTCACCAACGAGGTTGTCGTGGCAAAGATTGATTATAGGCATAGCTCCCGCGACGGTACCTTCGAATTTTAGTTTACACTTGTTCTTTTTCGCAAGATTTATCAGTTCTCCGAACTTGATCGCAAGAGGCCCTTTGTTTGTTGTGATGACGTCCTTTCCGTTTTCGAGGGCGTGTACTATGTTCTTCAGTCCTTGCCCCCCTGTATCGTAGTCCGTCGGACTGACCTCTATAAGTATATCGTAATCTACAGAATCTAAGATGTCCAGTGCATCAGTATATGTTTTGGTGCCGACCTTTTTGGTATCTGTTTTACGGGAAACAAGATCTCTAGGAGCAAGTCCTTCGGAATCTATGATATATGTAGTAGAGTCCATGACGCCGACTATCTTTACATTTTCACCGTAACGTTTTTTAAAGAATTTTTCTCGGGAATCGATGACTTCGGCTATGCCTTGACCTACGGTTCCGAACCCAGCTATGAATATTCGCATCTTACAGCCCCCTGACATATGTTATGGTGCCTTCTTTACATGCGGACCTTATGAACTTGTCCAGCTTGTCAACATCGCCTTCTTCACGCATCTTTACAGAGATCATCGCTGTTCGTTTTTCATCATGGTTCTTGGAGGAATATTGAATATCCATTGAAACCACGTTTACCATCTTCGAAGCCTCGTCCATCAAATTTTCTATATAAGATGCGGTGAGGTTGCCTATCAGCAGATATTCCATGGGATATGTCGTGTAGACGGAGCCAATGCTCGATATTATAACGTCCCTGGCTTTCCATATGGCTTCAAGTTTTTTGAGCTGCGTTGCATCTTCCACTTCGAAAGTGACGTTGAGCGAGATCCTGTGATTTACGATCTGCTCTCGGTCGTGGACAACCCCCATTATATTCCCGTCCACCATGGATATGGGTTCGAGGGAACCTACGAGCTGACCCGGTAGATCCTTTACGTACAGTTCTGCATTCACTATCATTTTTATCCTGCTGAATA
>CAYYMA010000075.1:0-4860 GCA_964472805.1 uncultured Methanomassiliicoccales archaeon
CCAGATCTACAGGCTATGTTTTCAATGGAATCCAAATTATTTCCCTTTTCAAAAGCAGCATCAAGATCCACTAGATGTAAATATTCGGCACCTTTGGATACCCAGGACATAGCAGTCTCAAAGGGGTCAGGTATTTTGAGCTGTTCGCTTCCGATCTCTCCTCCTACGAGCTGTACTACTTGTCCATCTAACATATCAACTGCAGGAATAATTAACACTGGATCTCCTCATAATTCATTATTTGTTTTCAATACAAATGCGTTGTATTTATTCAACACATTTATTGAGGTTTGTTTACTTGATTCACGGTTAGCATAAGAGATTAACGACATTCCTCGATTACCTCTAACGTCTTTTCTAAAATCAAATTGTTTAGTTTTTCAGTGCCTACGGTGATTCGCACACAGTTCTCCGTTCTACGTTTTGAACCGAAGTCTCGTATCATGATCCCTTTATTCTTAAGGCCTGAGACTAATTCAGCATGATCTATAGGTGATCTTGCAAGTATAAAATTAGAATCCGACGGATATGTTTCGAATCCTAGAGATTTAAGTCCACTGTCAAGTTTCGGGCGTTGTTCTTTTATGAGGGCAACACTATTTTTAATAAAATTTTGATCTTTAACTGCTGCGATCGCCGCACCTTCGCATAGGATGTTAAGAGAATACGGTATCTTTACGCAGTTCATCATTCCAGCCACGTCTAGGTTTGATACAGCGTATCCCACTCTAAGTCCCGCCATGGCATATGCCTTAGAAAAGGTCCTGATCACTATAAGATTATCAAATTCGTTAACTTTACGGATCATCGAATTGTCGTTGTATTCTCCATACGCCTCATCCACTACCACGATGCCGTCGAACCCTGAGAGTATCTCTTCAAGGTCCTTCTCGTTGAACGCGTTACCTGTAGGGTTGTTGGGAGATGGCATTATAGCAACTTTTGCTTTTGTTTTAAGAAATGAATCTACGTCCAATTGAAAATCTTCTGTAAGATCTACTTCGATCGTACTGCCTCCATTCATTTTTACAAAATAGTCGTATAAAACGTATGAAGGAACTGGTACGGCACAATCATCGTTCCATTCTGTGAAGGTCTTAAAAATAACGTCTATTACCTCATCGGATCCGTTACCAGCAACGAAGTTCTCCCGCTCAAGACCGTAAAGGTCTGCTAGTGTGTCTCTGAGATCATCCGAATATGTGTTCGGATAACCATTGAGGTCTCCGTTCCATTCAGAAAGAAATTTTTTAGCCGAAGGATTAGAGCCAAGAACATTCACGTTCGTGTCCATTCTTATTTCCTTTCCGACTTTGGGGTTGTAGTATCTCTTGAACCCTCTTGCCGTGCTCCTCATGATGTCCTTAGACACCATTACTCCACCAACCTCTCCATAGAGAGTGTAAGTATCCCAGTGGCACCTATCCTACTAAGATTGTTGATTGCGTCATAGAGCTGGGAGTCTGCAATCACGGCGTGTACAGCGATAAGATCTTTACTGCCTGCTATCTCTAGGACTGTAGGACCTCCGATACCCGGCAGGAAATTTTTAACTTCATCTATTTTCGATCTAGGAACGTTGGCCATAAGGTATTTTCGACCCTCGGCGTTGATAACGCTACGTATGGCCTCGGTGACCTCCATTATGGCCTCATTTTTCTTCGAAAGGGCTTTTTTAGTTGTAATTATCGCTGCTTGGGATTCGAATAGTACTGCTGCTTCCCTAAGGCGGTTCATTTTTAATGTAGATCCAGTGGAAACCAGGTCCACGATATAATCTGATACGCCTAGGTATGGCATTATTTCGGCTGCACCTGAGATCACTACGATGTCCACGTTTTTATTGATGGAATCAAAATAACGTTTGGTGACATTGGGGAACGAAGTAGCTATGCGACTGCCGTCTTCAATGTCATTTGCTGACCTGACGGATGAATTATCTGGTGCCGCAAGTGAAAGGTGACAATGTCCATAGTCAAGATTGAGTATATTTTCCATTTCGTATCCTGACTCTTCCACTTGATCGAGCCCGGTTATACCAAAATCGATGGCACCAGAATGTACGAATTCCGGAATGTCCTGTGCACGTACGAGCATAACCTCTATATCGCGGTCCTTTACACGGATGTAAAGTCTCCGCCCCCATTCTTCTCCGATGTCCAGTCCGGCTTTGCCAAGAAGTTCTACAGACCTCTCACTTAGTCTTCCTTTGTTCGGAATAGCCATTTTTAGTGTCATTTTATTCCCTTTGTATCGTTAAAAGTATCAGATCAGACCCTTGGCCTTTGCCAGTTCTGCGTTAAGTATGGAACCGCCGGCTCCGCCTCTTATGGTGTTATGTGATAATGTGAATGCTTTGTAATAACCATTGCTTAGACGTAGTCGTCCAACGGTCACGGCCATGCCTTTAGCACGGTCCGGAGTTCCAGCGTAAACATCGAATATAGGTTGTGGACGGTTTTCTTCGCTCATCACTATCAATGGCGATGTTGGTGCGCTCGGAAGGTCTAACATTTGTGGTTCCCCGCGGAACGACGAGAGTGTTTCAGCAAGTTCGCTGAGGGAAGGATTGCCATTAAGTTTCAGCACCAATGATTCTGTGTGTCCGTCTATGACGGGTACACGTGCACAGTTGGCCATGACCCTTATGTCAGCGAAACGGAAGATGTTGCCATCGAACACGCCGAGCATCTTACATAGCTCGGTTTCCATTTTTTCTTCTTCTCCGCTAATGAACGGAACGACGTTACCTAGAACATCAAGTGATGGTACTCCAGGATAACCGGCACCTGAAAGGGCTTGATAAGTTGAAACAAAAACGTCCTCCAGTCCATATTCAGTATCTATAACTTTAAGAGGTAGAGCCATCCCAGTGGTGGAGCAGTTGGCATTAGTAACAATGAATCCTCCGCTTTCCGCGTAACTCTTTTGTTCCTTTACAGACTGAAGGTGATCTGGGTTGACCTCTGGAATAAGTATTGGTACGTCCGGGTCCATTCTGTGTGCCCCTGCGTTACTAAAGACTGCGACGCCTGCGTCGGCAAGTTCAATCTCCGTTGGTCCTGCAAGTTCACTTGGCAGTCCACTGAACGCGACTTTAGAGTTAACTGCGATCTTGTCGAGGTCCATTACCTCAATCTCCTGATCAAGGGTCTCCTCTTTGAACGTGTAATCTCTTATCTTTAGGACGCTCCTAAGTTTCTTGCCTTCGGACCTTTCCGATGCGTAGAGTCCTTCAATTTCGAAATAAGGGTGGTCCTCTAACATCTGAACGAATCTCTGTCCGATCATTCCTGTGGCGCCTAGGACCGCAACACGCGTCTTCTTCATATTATTTTTCTCCCTGGGTCGTTGATTCAGATGGCGAATATAAAAACTTGAGCTTACTTATTAAAAAATTGCTTCTGTCTTTCCTTAGATATATCAAGTAAGAGCTCGGCTATCTGTCTTGCTTCGTTCTCCGATAGACTTACTTCTTCACAGAGTTCGTGATATCTCTGTACGACCTCGCGTTCTTTTTCTTCGCTCCAATAGCTCTGAGAGGATTTTTTCTTGGCTTTGGCAAGCTCATCAGCGATTTCCATACGTGTCGCGATAAGGTCTATTATCTCGGCGTCTATGGTTGCAATCTGCTCCCTCAGCTCTTCGGTATTCGGCATCTTAACTTACCAGCATAACATAAAGCTAGCCGTATAAAATATCTGACTTTTTATAAAATAATGGAAACACTTATTAAGTGATGGTCATTTCATCACTGTTATACGGAAAGGACAATTATATGTCTTTTTAAGAATAAGGGGAACAAAGGATGGTTTTTGGATTAGGAATAGATACAGGCGGTACTTACACAGATGCAGTTATATTGGACTTCGACACAGGAGAACTAATTGCATCTCATAAATCACCGACCACTTATGAAGATCTTACAATAGGGGTAAAAGGATCCATAGAAGGATTGACAGACGAAATTCTTTCAAAGGTCGGCGTAATATCATTATCCTCCACGTTGGCAACAAATTCCGTTGTAGAGGGAAGGGGTTGCAGGGTCGGACTTATCACAATAGGGCATGACTATAATAGCAAACATAAAGCGGATGCTGAAGCTAATATTGCAGGAAGACATGATCTCTTAGGATGGGAAACCGAACCTCTTGATATAAAGGCGGCCGAGAAGTTTCTGAGAGAAATCAAAGGAAAGGTCGAAGGAATAGCTATATCGGGATATCTGGGCATCAGAAATCCTGCACATGAAATAAAAATAAGGGAATTGGCTTACGAGATCCTAGGAGTTCGTGCCGTCTGTGGTCATGAACTATCTTCTACCTTGGGCTTCGATGATCGTACTACTACATGCATAATGAATGCCAGACTTATACCCGTTATTGTAGAACTGATAAGTGCTGTTAAGACAGTCATGGCCGAAAGAAATATTCAGGCCCCTTTGATGATTGTAAAGGGGGATGGTTCGATGATGTCTGAAGAGGAAGCCATAATCAGGCCTATCGAGACAATATTATCGGGTCCAGCATCAAGCCTCATTGGAGCCAGGAAACTGGCCAGAATTGGTGACGCTATTGTTGTTGACATAGGAGGCACAACTACCGATATCGGAATCCTAAGGGACGGTCTACCGGCCTTGGTCGATTATGGTGCAGTACTTGGAGACATGAGGACCCACGTGAAAGCTGCAGACATTTCTACAGCTGGTCTAGGTGGAGACAGTCATATTGTGATAACTGCATCGGGAGTCAGGATCTCGACTATACGTTCGATACCATTATGTGTAGCAGCCAAAAAATGGCCCGAAATCTGTGAAACTTTGCATGATGTATCTAAAAAGCGTCCAGCTTACAATATGGA
>CAYYMA010000076.1:0-4671 GCA_964472805.1 uncultured Methanomassiliicoccales archaeon
ATACTTGTGGCTTTGGGAGCCATTGACCCCGGTTCAAATCCGGGCAGTCCCACTCTACTAACTTCGTTTGTAACGAAGACATCATACTTTTAAGGATAAATCTATAAATTTAATAAACGATGTGAATCCCTATGAGCGAATGCAACGTAGATGTTCAGCCCGGAGTATGTAAGCTTAAGACCAAGATCAAGGCGATCACAAACGACGAGTGGAAAGTTGTGTTCGAGATCGAAAGTGAATGTGAAAGCGTATGCAAATTGGCAGCTTTATTGAGAGAACCTTTGGACCCAATGAAAAACATCGATGTTAAAATTTCAGAATCTGACGTATACAAAGCAGCGGACGACACCATTCCTCATACGGCTTGTCCGGTTCCATGTGCTTTGATAAAGGCCATAGAGGTTGCGTCGGATCTTGGAATAAAACGTGATGTTATCATTGAGATAAGATGAGCCACTACGGCGAGACTTCTACGGTTGCCGACTATCGGATAAGATCCTTCGCTGATTCAGAGAATGAAACTATCCTGACAGGTAAAAGGCGTACTGGAAGAGTTCCACTTATGGACTCCATAGTAAATTTCCTAATTCGTGAACAACCGGATTCGAATCTTGTGTTGATCGAAGTTGTACCTAAAGATCTATCAAAGTTCTTTGACAAAGAACTGAAAGGTAAAGATATCGTATTGATATATTCGGTACTTGATGTACCAGAATGGGAGACGGTTCTTCGGTCGGTGATCAAAGAAAAGGTTACGGTATATTGTGGACAGGACCTATGTCATCAAGTCCCCGCATGTTTTAAGCGTATCATCTTGCCTAATCTTTGACTAATAGTTTACAGTCAATATTGTTCGTTAGTAGACTAGCGTTATGCAATCAATCACTCCGTGTAAGCGATGTTTTGTTTTTATAATACGTGTTGGGCTGTCGCATAATTTTTATTCTATGATTTGATTACCCCTGTTAATGAGGACTGATGCGCCTGACGCAGACAGGTTCGACAGGATGAAACGTATCGACTGGATTGATATGGATAGCATAATCGACTCAAGATGTCTTGTAGTCGGCGCCGGTGCTCTTGGTAACGAAGCGATGAAATGCATGGTTCTGGCAGGTTTTTCCGATATTACCGTTGTTGATATGGACCATATCGTTAATTCTAATCTCAGCAGGTGTGTACTATTTCGTGAAGACGATAATGGCCTCATGAAATCCGAAGTTCTAGCACGTCGTGCTATTGAGCTTTCTCCGCAAGTAAATATCAAAGCAGTTACGTCAAAGATACAGGAGATCAAAGATTGGGACTATGATTTGGTCCTAGGATGTCTTGATAACGTTACAGCAAGATTGCATACCAATTCTCACGCCGTCTATAACGGAATACCCTACGTAGACGGAGCTACCGATGGCATGTTCGGTAAAGTTCAAGTCGTTATTCCCGAAGGGCCTTGTTTACAATGTGCCATGAACAACAGTCATGTAAGAACGGCCGATCTGAGATTTTCATGTACTGGCGGTTCGCATGTTTTCGTTCCGCATATAGCAGGCGAAATAACTACTACGTCCATCGTTGCTGCTATGCAAGTCAGAGAGGCAGAAAAGATTATTTCTGGAAGGATAGATCTATGTGCCAGAGACATAACATTTTATGATGGAATTAAAGGGACCATGGACATGGTTACACTGGATATTGATGAAGAGTGTCCGAACCACAAGGAGAAAAAAATATGACGATAAAGGTAACAGTTGTGAACACGGCAGCAGGGTCATCCATACGTATGGAGCTAGAGCCACATGAGAAAATGTCTGACATAATAGACGCGGCAGCAGATTACTGGGGCGAGGGTGTAGGTGCCTTTGTACTACGGAAAGGAGCTAAATTGTTGATTGGTTCCCGTACAGTCGATGAAGCCAATATATCGAACGGCGACGTGATCGAGATGATACCTGATCCAGAAGGCGGAAGATAATGGGTCTTGTACGACCAATTCTATTGAAGAGGATAAACAACGAGATCGACGGCCTCAATACATATCTTGAATTATCAATATCAAATGTACCAGAGGACGTTGAGTTCCCTATAGTACTAAGCATATCTCTGATGAACGCCCCTGCTCAAGTATCTGAGGACGAGGTAGCAAGAGGACATCAGTTCGATCTAATCCTTTCGGAAGATTATCCTTTCGAGCGTCCTAGGGCGAACTGGAGGACACAGATATTCCATCCGAACATAATGATGCCAGAGGACGGAGGCTTTGTTTGCGTAAAAACATTGGATAACTGGAGCTTTGGTTCTAACTTGACGTCATTCGTCGTCGGTGTAGAGAATCTATTAGCAGATCCGAATCCTATGAACCCGTATGGTACGGATTCATGTATGCAGGCGTCTAAATGGTGCATCGCCAACAAGCCTAAATTCTCTGCCAATGTAAGTTATGGAGATAAGAATGCCTAAAATCATATCAACAAAAAAAATGGAACGACAATATCGTAAACGCAGTGTTTCTGGTGTACGATTGTTCATGTGTGAAAGTGTGATATCTACCATGGCCGCACATGCAGACATAGGATTCGCCGACGAAAAAGAGGTCATGGGATTGATAATAGGTACAATCTACAATGACGAAGAAGGTGAATATTCAGTAGCTGATGGAACTGCGACAACTAAACTAGATTCAACCAATGTAAGTGTAAGGTTCAATCCTGACGCACTGGAAGATCTTTTCCTATCTATTGATAAGAATAAAAGTGGTGATGTTGTTGGTTGGTATCATTCACATCCTGGGTTCGGATGTTATCTTTCGGATACGGATATAAAGACGCATTCCGACATATTCGGTGACGGTATCGGTTTTTCTGTTGTGATCGATCCGTCGGATGAGACGTTAATGGTTTTTACTGTTAAAGACGGAGTTACTCAAAAAGTTCAGATGATAGTTTCCGAAGACTCTTAATCATACCCAGATGGCGTGTCTACTCTTCATCTGAGTTTCATTGCAGTCAAATTTTTTCATTAGATCTGCAATGAAACTGTCAAAGAATAGAAGAACAGAGCCTTCGAAAACGGTTCCCAAGGGAGCGTACTCTGGATTAATATCGTCGGTCCACATATAGACTACCATGTCAGACGCATGTGCCAGCTTGCTTCCAGGGTCTGATGTGAAGCTTACGACATAAGAACCTATACGTCCAGCGATGTTCGCTGTGTTGACTACGGACGCGGTCTCGCCTGTGTTGGAAATCAATATAGTAAGATCACTACGACCTATTATCGGCGTAGTCATCTCTCCAACGAGATGTACGTCTATTCCGAGTTGCACCAAACGCACAGCAAGCAGTTCGCCGATGAGACCAGAACGACCAGAGCCGTAGATGAAGACCTTACGGTTTGTCGTAATAAGGTCTTCAAGTTTCTTTCTATCTTTATCTGAAACATGTGAAGCCGTCTCGAAGCATTTCTTCGAAAGGTATTCCAGCGCGGGGTCCATACTTACTCTCCTGTAGCCTCTGCTGCCTGTTTTTTCTGTTCTCTAAGCATCTTTGCTACTTTCTTACTGAGAACTCTCTCTTGTATAATCCTCATATACATAGCGTCGTGCTCCAATAACGGTGAACATGAAATGACCGTTATTTCTGGGTCTACTTCTGTTATTGCGTCTGCGAGGGTTTCGAATTTAAGGTCTCCCTTTTTGATTGGAGTAATCTTTCTTTCTTCGCCTCCGTAATGTTCGACACCAGAGAATTGTGAATATATTCCGCCTTTACTGTAAGGCTGGACGATCTCAATCAGGTCAACAAAGTCCTGTGTCTCCATAAGTGAACCTTCTGTGCGTGCATGATGACGCGGGAAGTTAACTACAGGTACAATATTATCAAAAGTATCGCATAGTTCTAGAATTTGTTCGAGTGAACCGAAAGTCTCCTGATGACCGCTTATCTCGATTCCCAGTCTAGGCGTAAGTTCTTCATCCTGCCACCAGTCCATTACCGTTGCTATATTCTCGTAGATACGTGCATCGGTTTCTTCTTTTGATCCAGAATTATATAAACCGAGGCTGGTCACAACGGTGTCGCCGCCCAGGGCGTTGAGTATCAATGCAGCATGTCTCAAACTGTTCATACAAGTGTCAGCCAGAGGTGTATCAGATCCAAGATCCATGTAGTAAGGAGTGTGTATCGACATTCTTACGTCCATCCTCTTGGCGATATCGCCTATCGGATAAAGTGAGCCGAATGTATTGGATACGCTGGACGACATGTAAAGAAGGTCATCAGACTCTTCAATCTCCACATCAGGAGAACTTATAGGCATATCATCTCTGATAATTTCTATTATGAAGTCTTCTGTGATATCTTTGATGGTCATCCCGATTTCTTCATCTTCAGGAGGTCTGGCATAGCTACTTGGCCTTACCATCTGTATCTCCATGGCCGTGAGGCTTAGGTTATGAACATCTTCGATGCCATCCTTGAGAGTGCGGCCTTTGCACGATAGCGGTATACCCGCAGGTCCAAATCTTATCATGATATCATCTGTGCTAATGCGAGAACAGTATTAAACATAAACGCCATTATCCTTTATGCGTCATAAGATATATGCGCGTTCTATAGGTGGGTAAGTTTTATAAACGAATCTAGCATACGACAAATTTACCCAATGTCGGGAGAG
>CAYYMA010000077.1:0-4652 GCA_964472805.1 uncultured Methanomassiliicoccales archaeon
TTCGTTGCGAACGAAGCGATCTGCCGGGCTGATCTACTTGCCCATCTGATTCTGTCATTCAGAAGTAGAATATAAACCATTTGCATATTCTCCATTTAAATTAATTCTTTATTATTATATCGGATATGCATGGAACGCATACTGTTAGCAAGAATGTAATATCCCAGTAACACTAATTTAAATTCGGTAATAACTTTAAAGTATTAGATTCCCCATTTTATTATAGATTTGCATGGCGTTCTACAATGTGACATACAATAAGAAGTATGATTTTGCAACCGTACACAATTATGGATGCACTTTCAAATGCCCTATTTGCAGTTACAAGCTCCGTAGTGGTCCCGAAGGAAGACCCGGATTTGCATATCCTCGTCCCGAATCCTTTCTAAAACCCGAAGAGATCGAGAATGCTTTGCTTTCTGTAATGCCCTCTCGCGTCAACTTCATGGGAGGAGAACCAACGGTGTCCAAGGACCTTCCCCGGCTCTTGGCGTTCTCAAAGGATGTTCTTGGTGCAGTTACATCACTAGGCCACACTAACGGTTACAATCTATCCTTAGCGAATATAGATGCAGCCAATGTTGGACTGAAAGCCTGGAAAGAAGACACGCATCTTGAATTAACAGGAATTCCAAAGAAGAAGATTTATGGTGAAGTGGAATCCGCAGTAAAACGTGGAATGGATGTTTCCGCAAACATAATCTACATTCCGGGTTGCGTAGATGTAGATCAGATTGAAGACACTGCTGAATATTTGGCATCGATCGGATTATTCAAATTCCATATAATGGGCTACATACCTGTTCCGGGACAGAAATACCTAAGACCCACTCACGACGAGATGGAAATTGCTTGTAATGTGGCAAGAAAACATATACCTGGCACGTTTTATTCACATCTTTCACCTGAAGAAGTACTTTCGTTAGATAGACTAGACGATAGATTTGATGTGAAGATTATCCTCGGAACACATTCAACTCGAGGGGTAATAACACAGAAGGATGAAGGTATTCCCGTTTATTCCACCACGGAACAATATTAAAGTATGCAACTGGTTACAGGGATAATGGCAATAAAAGGTCTAAGTAAAGAAGTACAGGATACGATGGAAGGACAGAGTTATTTCCCATTCGCGACAGCATCCAAGGATGGAATTCCTAATGTCGTCCCCATTGGATTTCTTTTTGAAGGTCCCGATAACAACATCTGGGTCGTTGACAACTACATGGATAAGACTTTAAGCAATCTCCGTGAGAATCCTAGAGCATCTTTCTACATTTGGCATGCTGGCGTTAAGGAAAGTTATCAAGTAAAATGCTCTGTCAAGGTCGAAGATTCCGGTAAAGATTATGAGCAAGCTGTTAAAATAACACATGAGAAGAAGGAAACTTTCCCAGCAAAGACCCTTATGAAACTTACCGTTGAAGAAGTGTATTACGTCACACCAGGTGCCCACGCAGGTAAGAAAGTCTGATCAGTCTTTCTTTTCTACGTAAGCGGCCGCTCCGCCCATAAGGGCTCCGAAAGGTATGAAGAATAAATACTTCAGCGACGGGTCCATGTAATAGAATATAGTGAATACTAAAAGACCTGCTATGGCTCCGAACACGAACGAATGTTTTATTCTTGAAGTAATTTTCATTATGTTCACACCTTTTTACCTATGGCTTTTTCGGCAGCGTCGACCATACGATCTGTGATCTCCCCGGAACCTCCGGTATAACTCGCTGGGTCCATTAATGCAATGATTTCTTCCGCAGTCAGAACGTTCTTAAGTTCATCCGTCTCAAGAAGCACGTCCCGTAGTTGACGGTCCTCATTCATTGCTATCATCGACGCTTTGCGTAAGATCTCGTGTGCATCTTGCCTTCCGAGTCCTTTCTCGGTTAGCTTCATCATCACAGGCTCGGCCATAACCAATCCTTTTGATAATTCGATATTTTTAAGCATTTTGTCTGCGTGTACAATCATACCATCGAAAATGTAGTCTGTTTTTTTCAACATTTCATCCAGAAGTGCAAAAACGTGCGGTAATGTAAAACGTTCCGCTGACGAGTTTGATAGGTCCCGCTCATGCCATAGGATTTGGCATTCGAAGGTCGGTGTAACGAATCCTCTAAGGACACGTGCAAGTCCGCATACATTTTCCGAGTTGATTGGATTTCGTTTATGTGCCATCGTCGAACTTCCGACCTGTTTCGCTTCATCAAAAGCTTCTGAAACTTCGCCTATCTCGGATCTTTGTAAATTCCGCACTTCTGTGCAGTAACGTTCTAGAGAGGTTGCGATGTTGGCCATTAAACATATTAATTCTGTATATCTGTCACGTCCAACGACCTGTGTAGCCGCGGGTTCGTATTCTAAACCAAGATCTTCCATTACAGCTTCTTGTATCTTGAAAAAGTTCTTTCCAAGTGCGGCACCAGTTCCTACGGCACCGGCCATTTTACCTGCACAGGCACGGGGCCTAAGTTCTCTAAGACGGTCCTTGTGCCTGATCATCTCAGCGATGTAACCTGATATTTTGAATCCGAATGTTATGGGGATAGCGAATTGAGCATGTGTTCTACCTATCTCCAGAGTATTGCGCTCGCGCTTAGCGAGTTTTGCAAAGGTGTAGATCAAATCATTGACATCATCGTCTATGATGTTCAGTGCATCTTTGATCTGAAGTGCCGTAGCAGTATCAACGATATCATTAGAAGTCGCTCCGAGGTGTACATATTTTCCAGCATCTCCGGAGCATTGTTCAGTCATTGCTTTGATCATGGCCATCACATCGTGTCTGGTCTCGATCTCTATTTCCTTGACCCTTTCTGGTTTAACAATATTGAGATTGGATACTCTGCATATCTCCTCAGCATCTTTTGCAGAGATGGTTCCTAGGGATGCATGGACTCTAGCAAGAGCAGCTTCCACATCCATCTGGTACTGAAGACGGCTATCTTCATAGAATATGGATTTCATATTCTCGCGGCCGTATCTGTAATCCAAAGGACACAATTCTTTCATGTATATCGTGTGAGTGAGTGAATCAGATTATTTATAGCTGATTAGACTAGCAGGTAATAAGAGGGATACACGTACTGCTAAAATGCGTATTATCCCTAAAATAAGAGAAAATCTTATAAGCAGATTGTTTCATAGCGCAAAAGTAAGTGGACCATGCTTTTGCTCATGGTCAGTCGAACACGAGTGTGGATTTATGAAAGAGGTTGATTTGAAAGCTCAGCAGAATTCTGAAGAAGTTCAGCAAATTGAGATCGTATCTGTCGAGGACAAAGTCATCGAGAACGTTGAGAACGTGACCGTCAAAGACAAGACTGTTAAGGACAAACCTGTCAAAGATAAGGTTGTTAAAGACAAACCTGTCAAAGACAAACCTGTCAAGGACAAACCTGTCAAGGACAAACCTGTCAAAGATAAGGTTGTTAAAGACAAACCTGTCAAGGACAAGACTGTCAAAGATAAGGTTGTTAAAGACAAAGTCGTTAAAGATGAGATTGTTGAAGACAAGCCAGTTGAAGACGAGACCGTTGTTAATGAGATTGTTGAAGACAAGCCAGTTGAAGACGAGACCGTTGTTAATGAGATTGTTGAAGATGAAACCGTAGAAGAAACTGACGTTGAGTCGGTCGAAAATACGGAAGAAGTCGCAGATAACGAAGAGCCGTATGACGAAAAAGCGTCAGCCAAGAGACTCGAGACCCTAGAGGAAAAGCGCAGTATCGTTGATAACGATGCAGATATGCACAGAAAGCAGAGAGACGAATATCACGCCTTGTCCAAAGAATGGAAAGCTAAGAGGGATTCCCTCAACGCACAGGTAAGAGAGTTCGTTACAGATGCAGGAAAGTGCAGAGACCAACGTGACCAGTTTAATGCACTGGTAAGAGAGTCTAAAGCGCAGAGGGACGAGTGGAATGTTAAAGTATCTGAACTGAAAGTAAGAATGGCAGAACTTAGACCAGAGAGACCTGAAGATAAAGATAAACCAGGACAGTCGCTCGAGGAAATGAAGAAGAATCTGAGAAGGATGGAAATTGATCAACAGACCAAGCCCATGAAGAAAGATGCCGAGGACAAGCTTGTAAAGGAAATATCCACGCTTGCCAAGAACATCCATGAGCGCCAGTCTGAAGTCGAATCATCCTTGGAACAGAATTCGGAATTCAGAGGAATTCATACTGAGTTCAAGGAATCTAAGGCAAAAGCCGAGACCCATCATTCAGAAATGACGTTACATGCGGAACAGGCCCAGTCAGAGCATGAAAAGATGATTGCGCTCTATGATCAGGCTGACCGGATAAGAAAGGAAGCTGACGTCGCACAGGCAAAGCAGGTGGAATACAAGCACCTGGGCGACGATGAGCACAAGAAGCACATCGAGCTCGTTGGATCTATCCACGAGTCTGACAAGGAAGCATCCGTTATCAGGAACCGCAAGTCCAATGTACGTAAGAAAAAAGTCGAGGCCGAAAACAAGAAAGAGGCCAAGGATATCTTCGAGCGTTTCAAGAATGGGGAAAAACTTAGCACAGAGGACCTTATGGCCCTCCAGCGCTCAGGCTACCTTTAAAACATTTTGCCTGCGGGAAACCGCAGGCTTTTAAATTTTCTTTTCATTTTTATCAACAAGTTTTATATAGATT
>CAYYMA010000078.1:0-4613 GCA_964472805.1 uncultured Methanomassiliicoccales archaeon
GTTTAGCGGTCATTCATTCATCCTCTGCTTTGTATAGATCAACGCCAATTACTCTTTTTACTTTTTCACGAAGGTCACTTTCGTCACCTCCGACCGGCACAATGACCGGCTGGATCGAATCCATTACCTTGTTCCTGACGTTACGGGACAAGTATGAAAGGTCCTTAGCGTCCACCGCCAAGATACCTATGTTAGGATCATCCATCGCCTCCAGGATTTTATCCTGGTAGTTGGACTCTCCTGCGACAAAAACCATTTTAAGTCCCGCAAGGCGGAACCCTAGAACGAACTCTTCGTTTCCGATAACAGCTATCTCCATCAGATCACCAACAGTCCTTTTATTTTTTCTGAAGGGAGTCCACTCTGGATTCCCCTCGCGATCGCAAGTATATTAGAGATTTCTCTCTCCTTGTTTATCATGTAGTCTATTACCGGAGCAACCGACAACGGGTTCATGTTAGAGAATTTCTTAGCAATTCTCATTTTGTATCTGTTAAGTGCACTTTCAATCTCACGTATAGAGCTCTCAGGCATTACCATGAGATCAACTATGTCCTCGTAGAAATCGAACTGTGCTGCCTCTGTGGATACTGCAGATAACTTCGGAATGTTAGCAAGTTGAAGTGCTTTTTTCTTATCAAGTTGCTTACCATTAGGTACGATATACTGCATTACGGCTTCTCCGTAGATACCTTCCACCTTAAGCTTCATTATTGTAGAAAAGTTGACGAGATCTATTTCACGCCTCATATAATCCAATACTGCTGCTTTTGGTTTCGAGTTAGGAATTATCGATTCCAGTATCCTTGCATACCTGAACTTGTCCAAGAAATCGTCTATTCCAGACAGACTTCCAGTCTCGTTGTATGATGATTTTACGTCATCAGGTATGTTGACCGAGTCCATCCTACCGTATTCAGTAAGAATCTCTTCGATCGTCGAAAGCGCCAAGAGCTTTTCCAACTGCGCTTCCTTAAGGCTTCCTGCTGGGACGAAATCCTCGCGAATGTGCCTTTCAACCAGTCCGAACGACTTTCCACGAATGATGATCTTAACATTCCAGATATTCCATTTCTCTAGATATGCGTAAATCATCGTGTGAAGATCGCCGTTGGACGCATCGAGTATACTAGTGAATGCCCTCGACATGTTCAGATAAGCTGCGTACTCCACAAGGTCGATGCCGTCCAATTTGTTAGCAAGTTCGGACATCTCTTTTTGATATCCGCTCTCGCTCATATACCTGGAAATTTCAGGTACAGACATTAGCAGCATCTTGTTGTAGTCCTCTTCTTTGAAAAGAAGGGACTTCTTCGCTTTGACCCTGGTTACAGTGTATGCGTAGTTCCCGCGTCTCTTGGTGCTCCCGAACATGTGTTCACCCGAACAATATATCCGACAGAGCCTTTAGATTGCTGTCCCAAATGTCGGTCAACAGCGTTTTGTACTGAAGATCGACCTCTGTGCTCCCGTCTTTGCTCCTGAGGATCAGACCCGCTTTTATCCTGCCGTCTTTCTCGACGGTTTCCACACCCAGTTCTTCCGCTGAAAAATTATATTCTTCGGATATAACTGCTATAGGCTCAGGAATGAGCTCTTCTGCTTCCTTTATGAGCGATTTGTAGCGTTTCAGCTTGTCCGCCTTAGACGAAGCCTCCATTTCCGCAAGAACTTCGTAGAACGTACGGGTTAGGATCTCCTTCTTTTTAGCTAGAACTAAGTTCTTGCTCTCCAGCTCAGAGCTGGATTTTACCTGGCGGTCAAGGCGCTCAATTTCGCTCTTGAGCTTCCTATCTTCTATTTCTTTCATGTCGGAAATACCAGCGTCCGCATCTGCGCAGATCAGATCGATCTCCGCTTGAGCCGAGTCCTGTATGGACTTGACTTTTATGTCAGCGTAAACCTGTATCTCCTTCATGACGTCTTCCAATGCCATGAGATGAGCCTCTGGCCTTACAACATTATAGCAATAATTGCAATGACCAAACCGAAGATAACGATTGTTTCAGGAAGAACCATGTAAACCATTGCTTTTCCGAATAATGTTATATCTTCTGTAATTGCCCCAATTGCTGCGGCACCGATGTCTCTCTGAGCCAAACCAGATCCAAGTCCGGTCAAACCAACTGCTAATCCAGCTCCGATTGCTACCAATCCAGCTCCAACGTCTCCTTCCATCATTTTTATACCTCTGTTTTTGTTCTATTTTTAATCGGGTTTTTGAAAAAGGTTTTCTTGCGTGTAATCTTAAGAGGAGCGTACTCCTTTCCGCCTCCGTCAAAGAACTTGGACATAAGTTCGACGTACTGCAACCTTAGTGAGTGCAGTCCAGCCGACAATATGGCCAAGAAGAATATCAGGAGATGGCAGATTAGGAACACAGCAAATGCGATCACTGCAGCCAAAATTCCGCCGCCTATTCCGTCAAAGATCATTGAGAATGCTATGTAATTGAAAGCCATCGCCATACCAGCTTTGGACATTCCAATAGCTGCAAGACGAGTATATGACAATATGTTACCACCAATTCCTGGCAGTTCCATAATGCTCATGGCACCTTCACTCTTAACATTCAAAACTAATCCTATGACCAATAACACTAGACCCACCATCAACGGGACGAAATAATCTCCCATGATAGCGGCTCCCATATCGTCACTTAGAAGTGCATAAGCCATTGCGTAACAAAGCAGCACCATTCCAACGAAGGCGAACAACCATCCGCCAGACTCGAGGAAAGCATGCTTCATACCGTGGGCCCTGAACACATTGTAGAACTTGCAAGAGTATCCGATGAACAAGTGGACGATTCCAATGTACACCGAAAGTTTCAGCATCAAGGGAATCTCTACGAGTTTACCTACACCGACGTGAGCTACACCATCATGGAGGAATTCTGGCAGAACGGCCGAAAATGCACCAAGGGCACCTTCTTGCATTCCGAAAAGATGTTCCCATGTTACACTGGTAGCAGTAAATTCTCCTGTGAAATGCATTCCGAGACATTCACCGTAGAACAATAGTCCGAACATGAACGCCCATATACCGCCGAAGAACAATACTTTGGCGATAATTTGGAATTCGTCACTTTTTGCGTATTTGAGGCCGTATGCCCCTAGAATCATGAATGGTATAGCGTAACCAACGTCTCCCACCATGAATCCAAAGAATAATGGTAAGAATATAGCGATAAGTATTGTGGGGTCGATCTCCTGGTACTTAGGAACGTCCACTAGTTTCGTAGCGTATTCGAATCCTGCAGTGTACCGGCCGTTGTCCATCCTAGAAGGAGGGTCACGGAAACGGTCTTCCATAACTTCGGATTCCTTCGCGGCACGTCCACGGGTCTCCTGGAATTCGACATACATCTTTCCTCCGGATTCGTTCTCCAGTTTGGCTCTTACTTCTTCGACGTTATTAGTCGGTACCCATGCATCCATGACGAATGAGTAATCGCTGTTAGCGATACGTAGAGGAACTTCACCTTTTTCTACGACGATAGATAGTTCTTCGTCAGCTGCCATCAAGAAGGATCCGTATTTTTCCTTAAGTGAATCGAATTCTATTTTCAATGCATTTCGTTTTACATCGATGATCTCAAAGCTTTTTTCTACCTCGACCAGAAGATCGGAAGGACTGCCAATAACATTCATTGGCACTTCTATCTCTTTGAAATCAAATTCTGTTAGAATGGATGCAACTGCGTCCCTGTTCTCGTTTTTAACGAAAATCGCTACGATGGGAGATACTTTCTTTACTTTAGCATAAAATATCTCAGCGTCCAATCCTTTTAGTGCTTCAGTAGGGTCATCGTTGACCGTACCTACTATGGACGAAATTGTTTTGTAATTATTGTAAAGTTCCAAGTCAATCGGAAGGTGTTGTAAAAATTCAAGGTTTGTTTTTTTGAAGCCAATTTCTTCAGTTTTTAATTCAATGTCGTTGAGTTTATAAAGTGCAGCTGCTACTTTTTCGCCTGTAGACTCAACCACGCCATCCTCTATTTGGATCCTTACCTCTTCGACCGACATTGTATCGGCCTCGGTACGAATATCAATACCGAGTTCTTTCTCTATTGATCTTACTTTGAGCAACCTTTCAGATGCTTTGGACGAGTATTCACGAGGAGACCCAATAGAAAATCCTTTATCAGCTTCAGCTTTGTGATCGACGAGGTGAACGGCCTCCGCGTCATACAAGACATCAGTAATCATGTCTATATTGGCTTTAGTGCCTGCGATTACGACCCTACTCATCGATTCAGGAAGTGACATCTAGGGGCCTCTCAAATTCTTTGTACAAGAAATCCTTTACGTTCTTCATCTTAGCTGCGGATGAAGTTTCTAACTCGTCTGCCTCGACCTGTCCCTGTTTCAGGAACTCGTCGCGGTTATCAGCAAGCTCTTTGTTTTTAGCGGCAATAGCAGAATCTACGGAAGCACGAATCTTAGCTTCCTCATTTTGAATCTTCTTCACAGCATTTCTGCGTGCGTTGGAAATATCATCTCTGCTTTTTATGCGCGCAGCCTCGACTTTTTCGTCAGCGGCTTTCTCTGCACCTTTGATTTGCGTAAGTATTTCAGTTCGGCTCAAATTAAACTCCCCGACCTTTT
>CAYYMA010000079.1:0-4517 GCA_964472805.1 uncultured Methanomassiliicoccales archaeon
ACATTATGTTCTCAGAGAGTTATGTGTAAAGATATTGCACAACTTATGGAGTTGATGTATTGAAACTAAAAGGTCGTTCTATATTTCCAGGTAAGGCATCTGGAGTAGTTCTAAAGGTAGATGAACCGTTTGGATTCCTAGGGGGAGTCGACGGATCTACGGGTGAACTAAGTTCAGGCATGGGTAATGTCGCAGGTAAAGTGTTTGTGTTCCCCTCAGGTAAAGGCAGCACGGTGGGTTCATACGTAATGTATGATCTGGCACTTCATGAAAAAGCACCTGTTGCAATCATAAATAGCGATGCTGAAACAATAGTTACAACTGGAGCAGTCATATCGTCCATCCCTATGGTGGATAAGATAGATGTTTCACTTATCCGTAATGGAGACAAAATTAATGTGGATGCAGAAGCTGGTACAATAGAACTCGTAGATGTAAAAATTATAGAATCCGTTTCATCTGCAATAATCGTCGATGGAAAGGTGTTGATGCTTAAACGTCCTAATGACGCATGTTCGTTCCCTGACGTATGGTCTCTGGTCGCAGGCAAAATAGAGTACGGAGAATCGCCTGTAGAGGCTGCTAAGCGTGAAATCATGGAGGAAACGAGCATCACTGTCTTTTCTCCTGATAGGTCTGGAATACCAATTATGGTGCGCGAGAAAAATACCATCTGGAAAGTATACCCGTTCTTGTATCGCATGAAATCTGCTGACCCTCGGCTGAATCATGAGAACTTGTCATTCGAATGGGTGTGCCCTGACGATCTTCCATCTAAGAAGATCGTAGAGTACACTTACGAGGCTATCAAAGATATGCTGGAGTGATTCACTGGGCTGAAGATATTCCGATGACTATCTCCTCGCCAGTGACATCCCAAGTTTTGACCTCGTCCCCTCCAGGGCTATCTGTGAACGTTAGAGTGTTAGCTCTAACCTCGCTGGAGATATGATCGTTCCATGACGATAACAGTTCTACGATACGTGGTTCTGCTTTAACGTCGCAGTTCACGAACTGTTCAACGTTGAGTTTCATGTCCTTCCGCATCTGCTGTATCCTGCGTATGAGTTCTCTAGCATACCCTTCGGATTCGATCTCAGGAGTTATAGAGAAGTCTATGAACAGATCTCCCTCGTTGAACGGCACAGACGTGGTCTCAGCATCTGGAATAGTATTTATTGAGATATATTCCAAATTCTTTATGTTAGCTTGTTGAGCCAATACATTGTCGAATATCTTGACGGAATCGTTGACCTTTTCATCGTTACCGCGAATATAGATACCTAACAACGGCCATCTGAGCTTGCTTCCTACTTTCGCTCTTTCTGATGCTATGATATCCACAATATTCTGAATAAGGGCCATACTGTGTTCTAGTTCAGCGTTTATTAGACTGGTGTTACATACAGGCCAGTTTTCCATGTGGACCGTCAGTTTAGTTCCGCCCATATGCTGGTACACTTCTTCAGAGATGTGAGGTGCTATCGGTGCCAAAGCAAGAGCAGTGTTCATGATAGCATAATGCAGCGTGAAGTACGAAGCATTCTTGTCTTTTACTGAATCTTCATCTTCTGTCCACGTTCTATCTCTTACAAGGCGGACATACCATCTTGATAGGTCCTCCATAATGTAATCTTCAAGTGAACGTGCCACTTTGTGAAGTTCTCTGGTCTCAAGATACTCTGTAACATCACGCTTCATATTCTCAGTACGAGAGATCATCCAAAAGTCCTCGTCCCTTAGACTGTTATTTATCGACTCCAGAGTAAATTTCTCAGGATCGTAACCGTCTAAGTTCATGTAAGTGGAAGCAAAGTTAACTACGTTCCAGTAAGTGTTGAGGGCCTTTCTTGCGTTCTTTGGTCCGTCCTTCTGGAACGCAGTATCTTCCCAAGGGGCGTTAGATTTGATTAGATAAAGTCTGAGAGAATCTGCTCCTACTTGGTTTATTATTTCCAGAGGTTCTATAACGTTCCCTTTAGACTTGGACATTTTTTGTCCTTTGGGATCAAGTACCCAACCATGCATCATGACCTCTTTATATGGTGTGTGATCAAAAGATATGACTCCTGCACCTAACTGTGAATAGAACCATCCACGGGTTTGGTCATGAGCTTCAACAATGAAATCTGCAGGCCACCATCTGTCGAACTCTTCGTTCTTAGATGGATAACCGAGCTGTGCCCAGGATGCAACACCTGAATCGAACCAAACGTCTAGGACATCCGGAACGCGGTACATCGTCTTTTCACATTTTGGACATTTAAAAGTAACTTTATCGATCCATGGGCGGTGTGTATCCATGCCTTCTACGTATCCGTCCCCTTCTTTGAGTTCGGAATATTTACCTACTACACGTTTTTCGCCGCATTCACACTCCCAAACCGGCATAGGGATTCCCCAATAGCGTTGTCTGGATATGCACCATTGTCTGGCACCTTCTACCCAATTGCGTTGTCTGGAATCTCCAGCCCAACTAGGCACCCATTTAGACTCGCCGATCTCGTCGAGCATTTCGTCTTTAATAGCAGGGACGTCTAAGAACCACTGACGAGTATCCCTGTAGATAATTGGAGACTTGCATCTCCAACAGTGTCCGTAACGGTGCATCAACCTTCCGGACTGGAAAAGTTTGTTATTCTCCTCAAGATGTTTTACTACATCGTCGTTAACGCCGCGGACCTTACGTCCGGTCATCATTGGAAAATCAACGTCAAAACGTCCGTCCTCGCCTACGGGACAGAAGGGCGTCATACCGTATCTTTTACCTGTATCGTAATCGTCAGGACCGAAACCAGGTGCAGTGTGCACTAAACCAGTATTATCTTTTTCGACGTACTGAGCTGTTACGATCTTGTAGACCCATTCACTCTTTACAAGCTGTTCTCCGATCTCAAAGGGAGGAACGTAACAAATGCCTTCGAGGTCTTGACCCTTCATTCTTTCTAGTACTTCGGATCCAGTGTATCCACCTTGTTTCATAACATATTCGATTTGAGATTCTAGTACGATAACGTTCTCGCTTCTCTCCTCGTTGGTCATTCTTACTTTAGCATAATCATAATTCGGGTGAACGGCCACGGCCATGTTGGACGGCAACGTCCATGGAGTAGTAGTCCAGATTAAAAACGAGTAATCCTGTCCTACAACAGGCATCCTTACAATTATCGAAGGATCGCTTTCATCCCAATATTCTATTTCGGCTTCGGCGAGTGCAGTCTCACATCTCGGACACCAAGTAACCACACGGTCCGCATCGATGAGAAGTCCACGTTTGTTTGCACATGAAAGGGTCCACCATGCGGACTCGAGATAACTGAGCTCTAATGTCTGATAAGGATTATCCCAATCCATCCAGACTCCAAGTTGTTTGAATTCTTCGGTCATGCTTACCCGGAGGTCCAAAGCATATTTTTGACAGGTTTGAACAAACTTGTCTATACCGACGTTCTCTTCGATCTCCTTTTTAGAATGAACGCCTATTTTTTTCTCTACTTGAACTTCAATAGGAAGTCCGTGCATATCGAAACCGGGTTGGTCACGAACGTTAAATCCGTTCATTCTCCAATACCGGATCATAATATCCTTGACGGTCTTGTTCATGGCCGTTCCAAGGTGTATTTTTCCAGTTGTGTACGGAGGCCCGTCACAGAAGTAGAAATCCTTTCCTTTGGATCTATATTCCTTCGTCTTCTCGTACGCGTTAGTGTCTTTCCAAAATTTTTGGATTCCCTTTTCAATATCTGGTGCGTTATAATCTGCGCGGACCTGCTTTATCATCGCTTATCCTTCCATGCCAAGTTTATCTTCCTGGCAGTGTGCGTTGATATCTTGAGCGTATATTTAACAATCTCTCAGATTCAAAAATCATGGATTTGTAGTAAACATGGTTTTTATCAATCTAATTTGGTTATAATTTTTATTAGAAATATATGTATTTTATTTGTATTAGAACGATTTTTAAAAAAATGGCTTTTCACTATTGTCTGCGAAATAATCTTTTAAAATAGAATTTATATTATTTATAGTATATACATAAGGTCCGTTTAATATAGAACTGTATTAAACGACCCTTAAGAATATATACATTTTTTATTATATTTCATCGATATTATGTCATAATTCAGTAACCTTTTTATTAGCTTTTTTGTAGCGTTCGTCATGAAAATAGACTCACCGTCTGTTATACATAAAATTGTACATGATTATAGGACTACTATTGCTATAGTATTCGTTATAATTCTTCTTTCATCTGTATTTTTGATATTAAATGAAGATCGTTCGAAAGGAGAGTATGAGAACACACCTGATTTTAGCGTTTATGGAACTCAATCAGATACGCCGTTTGTTTACAATGGTGAAGAACGAAGAGGCGTTATTTCTGATGACTGGTACACTTTAAGCGGAGATATTTCAGCCGTTGACGTAGGGACGTATACTGTAATTGCTACATTATCGGATCCTGTAAACACTAGTTGGTCAGATGGAACCACTGAGCCTAAGGAAATTGCTTGGAG
>CAYYMA010000080.1:0-4413 GCA_964472805.1 uncultured Methanomassiliicoccales archaeon
AGATTCTCCTTTGCTTTTTCAACCGTCATGAAGTCTACTTTTACCTCTGTTAGTTCAATGGAGGTTCCTTTGTAACTGATGTCAGCCGAGTAGGTGGTTGATTTTTCCCCAGCCTCGATGAATCCGGGTACGCCGCCATCACCAAGAATTAATTTTGCTAGTTCGATCATTTGTCCCCCGTTTATTGTACCGAGATTGAACGATCCCTCTTGACCTTTGATTGTCAGAGTGGTTTTCGTCTCATCGAGACCATCGATACTTGTCAGTGCATTTACCAGAGCTGTTGCACCGTTAAGGACATTCGTACCATCTGTATCTGTGAAAACTACTGTTATGTTGCCTTCATCGTCTATTGTGGCATCCGCCACTGCTGTGAGGCCTTCATGGGTAAACGCTGCTCGGAGATCTGTGATTAGATTCTCCTTCGTACCTGTTCCTGATTCTGCACCGTCATCAGAAGCATACAAATCATCCGCGCAAATGGATAACGCCCCTAATGCGAATACTGAGACTATTAATAACGCTAAAATTTTAATTTGCGATTTACTGTTCATATAAAATACGAATAACACGTATAGTTATAAACCTTGTTCATTTAGTATGTACTTTTGAATAGATTCTTACTAAGAATTACATGAAATATCATATAATATTAATTTGCCGTAAATTTTAACAAAGTATATATCCTGTCAAGAGTGCGACATAATAGATTTAAACTCATTACCGTAGGTATAATTTCAATTTTACGTTATAATTTTTATATTTCTACAAGAAGATATCGGCATTTAACATGTGAACAATAAATAAGGATTTTAAAATCCTCTATAAAATTTGATAAGAATTTTAATGAGATGAAATATAGCATAGTGAATATGGAATATCATCATCGTTTGATAATAATCGGTTTAAAAAAGAATCCTGCGCAATCTTTATTGAATTATTATCTGTAAGCAGTAATTTGTATTTCGAGAATTAATGATCTTATATTATTTTAGGACGAGTTCTATTTTTGTCCTATATGTTATCTACATGGGTTTGATATTAATAGTTCCAATCTATTAATCTGAATTCCCCTGTTCTTCGTGCCTTTTCGAACTCAGAACTATCTGTGTATTCAGATTTACCTAAAGTATGATTTAAAAAAAATGTCATAATACATTATGCTTGTAAACTTACCGGCATGTCTTTTGCCGATGTTATATATTACAATGAATCTGAGGAATATTATTATGATTCGTACCTTCATATATTTTTGATATCATTCAATTGAATATACGGCACGTAAAGGGGATCTTAGTATTCTATATCCAACAAATCGCTATATTGCTCCAATAATGCGGCCAGTTGATCCATATCAGTCAGTCCCTTCCCTATCGCGATCTTGAAATACTTAGCCTGGAAGATATCGAATATTTCTTCTGGTACGTATAACATCTCTGAAAATTCCTCATAGGTGTATAGTCCATATTCTTCCACGTCCGCCAGATATGATTCTTGATCGATCTGCAATGTGTCAGGACATACTTCGAATATGTTGAACATCCCCGAAGCGTTGCCTGGCATGGAAAGCATACCGTTCACATAGAAACATAAGTGTTCTGCCGTAACGGGACTCCATGCTGTCGTGTATTCGTTATAGATCCTTACGTCGACGAGCTGGACCTCCGTCCATTGTAAGTTCCCTTCATCATCGATGGTCTGTTTATTGAACCGATGTCCGATATACTGTTGCGGATCATTATCGTTCATGTATACGTATCTGTTAAGGTCCACGTCCCAGAATCCGTGTTCGTATATGACCTTGACATCAGTGCCGTCCGAGAAGTACAGGTGTATGATCTCATACTCCGCGTACGGGTCCGAATCAATGAATATCATGGGTGCGACGTCGAACGTGCCTGTGTATAGATTCCATACCAGTAAGAGTTCGTCACCTGTGAGTTCTTCAACGGGAACTCGAGTGCCGTCGGATAATGTGATGAGAGTTCCTTCGTCTACACACGACTGCTGCCGCGACTGATAATCTGGCTTAATTCCTTTAGCATTTGATCCCTCATAAGAAACGATGATGTGATCTAAGCATTCTTTTTTAAAGGTCACAGTAGCATAGCCATCCTCAATGTTATGAGATTTAGTACTAGTGACATCACCATTTTTGATGATTTCAATGGTGACGGTATCATCATTAATAAGAGTGCCGTCTTTGTTTTTCACTAGTATCTTGAAGGTTATGTCCTCGTTTATTTCTTCGAACACCGTGACGCTGATAACATACTCGTGTTCGTCCATCCATAATTGTACTATATGATAGCCGAATGTTCCGCCCCGAGAGATGGTTTTAACAAAATAAGGTATTTTAAACTGAGTATCAACAGTATCAACAGTATCAACAGTATCTGGGAGATCTACTACTCCTGTTATCCTGCCTGCTATTTTACCGCCGTTTTCTACAGTAATTTTACCATTATTCTCAAGTTTGGCAGGAGTGTTGTATTCGTAGGCAAATGTTGGCTCTACACGGTAATATTGTTCGATGGAAGTCTGTGGATAATAATTAAAGTTCTGGCCTTCATGCAGATATTCATAAGGATTGAATATCGTCAATCCGCCCTTTACTATGACATTTGCTCCTTCCTCTATAGTAAGAGAAGAGCCGGGTAGAAAACTGACCTGGGCGTCAACATTCAGTTCACTTGCCTCTTTTATAACAAAATGCCACCTGCCGTCCAAGGGCAGCCACTTATCTTCAGTATCGAGACTGGCCCCATCAATATTCAGACTTATATCTTGGAGCGTTGCACCACCATTCAATTCGAACGTTACCTCTCCGTTGTCTACGTTAAAGCTTTTTGTTATGCTCCCTGAGTTTAGGTCTAACATATAATTTTTATCAGTACCAATCATACCTACATCCGTTTCAACCCACATAGACATATACACCATCGTACTCAAAGAATAAGATGCACCTGATTTTACTATCAGGTCAGACTCTATATTTATAATGCTAAATTGATCGATTGGGAATATATCATCCTTGACCATGAGGGATGCGCTTCCTCCGCGCCAACCGTTAATAAGCATTGTCTCACGTACCGTTGCGCCTGACTCCGCTTCCACGATACCCTTGCCATGAACAAAGCCAATAGCGTTTAACGTACCTCCGTCATTAACATTCACTTTACTTCCTGAATTAAGTATTAACTCTGAATAGTATTCACCCATTATGTAATCTTGATGAGGTTGGCCCGTGCCGTTTCTTTTTGCATTCACTGTAAGCGTACCATATACATTCAAAGTAATGTCTTCAGATACAGTGAGCTTTGTAAACGCTTTTTCTCTAGTAATTTTCTTTCCTGAATCGCCCCTTTCATTAATTTCTTTACTATAAAAGTTATCGAAAGGCAATAGTAATGTAACGCCATCTACTACTTCAAATTCGGATCCACCATAAACATCGATCGCAACTTCTTTACTGGCAAATGAAGTATTCTGTTTGACAATGATCGTTTCGCCGGATTTTGCCTGGCCCAAAGCATCCTCGATGGTCATGTAATTTCCATTGTCACCAATCTTTACTGAACCGTATTTGAAAATTACCGAACATTCGAATTCATAAGGTTCGACAGTAGTGTCTGTTTTACTCTTAGCCACCACATGGAGTCTGAAGGTAGTCCCGCCTTCTGATAAATCGAGTTCCTGTATTTCATCGTTTCTGTCATCTTTCAAATAATATGTAATGTCAAAATCATTTGTTTTGTCCGCCTCGTCTTTGTCTTTAAGAGAAATACCTATGTCAGCGCTTTTCAAAGTGTTATCAGTATAATCCCTTTCGACTATGTAGGAACCGTTTTCGAATTCAACGGGCCTTGAAGATTCAAAGATTACGTTATAAATTATGAAATTCGTTTCTTTTTCGACGATATGTGTTCCATCTATTATACTAACGTTGTTATCCTCTTCAGTTCCCAAGACACTAGGTCGTCCATTATTGGCGGTTACCGTGAGCTCGGTGCCGTAAGCAACTTTCGTACCAGAAGTGATCGGAGCATCCCCGTCCATCACCGTGATCCCTTCATCAGTGAAGATTACGGTGTGATAGGCCTTCTCCATGGATCCTGTGACATTTGTCCCGTTACCTGTGACGGTAACCGTTGTTGTTCCTTCGGTACCGTCCACATAGTCCATTCTATAGTCGGAAGTAGGGATCGTATTACCATTGAATTTAACAGTAACCGTAGGTTCTACTGTGTCAAAGACTGCATCTACGATTACATCCGTATTATCGGTCAGATCGAGTGGCGATATAGTAAACTCTACCTCGGTGAATCCGGTGTAGTTGGTGAAGTTGACCATCATGGTCCCGGTACCCACGTCGATGTTATCGCCGTAGGTCACCTGGTAAAGGTCCGTGGG
>CAYYMA010000081.1:0-4384 GCA_964472805.1 uncultured Methanomassiliicoccales archaeon
CCATACGTATAACGTTAGGAAGATCAACAAAGGCCGTTTTATAGAAATATGCTATTGCTATCACAAGTCCCAATACAAGTGCCAGATAACCAGCCGTTACACCATAATACATGAACCATGGCACCATAACCAGCTGATATACCATGTTCACCAATATGGCCTGTGTCGTGAATTCCATAAGCCTGAGTTTAGCGACACCTTCTCCAATAGTAAGACCAACGGAACCAAGGATCATTGTCTTGGAGATGGCCATTACTATCAATATCAGGTAAAGAGGGGCATCCACAGAGAAGCCCTGATTGATGACCTGTGCCATCAAATAATATGTCATTCCCATAGACATGGTCGCACCGAATCCGAGTCCAAGACCATAACCGTAGAATATCGTATCAGATTTACCGTGGAATCTTTTCAAGTTCAGAACCACAAGTAATATCATAGATTCTAGTACAGCGAATAATATCGCATTCATTATCACGTTACCCCAAAAGTACGTGTATACTGCGAATAAGATCGTTCCTGAAATCATGCCTACCACGAACAGACCGAAGAATGATGGATCACTAAAGAAGGGTCTTTCCACTGCAGGATATGTGTATTTCTTAAGCACGATGTACATAAGGATCATCGCAGGTGCGATACCTATTACTGCTGCAAGGCCTAAAGTCATATCCATGATGGGCCCATATATTTATCACTTATAATTCTTGTTGCTTCTACGAGGCTTAGTGCCAGATGCTTTATTCTGATCATTTTCACCCTCAATCAAGCGATCATAATAATGCATGACCATGCAAGACTTCTCACATACACCACATAAGTTACATTTTCTAGGATCTACACGCATACCGCCAACGATCTTTATCGCATTAGAAGGACAGCTCTTTGCACATATCCCGCAAGAAGTACACATCATAGCTCGGACCATCGCTTTAACGGTGGATTCGAAAAGATTTTCTACGTTCCTCTGGGTCTGTGAAACTACTGTAATTTGTCCTCCACCGAAAACCTTTGCTGTGCCTTTGTTGTTTCTGACCACAGCTATTTCAAAATCAGGTGAATACTTGACTTCACCTACCATTCTGAGAGCATCTACAACATATGAAAAATCACGGCTTCTCGGTAACGTTAAGACCGCCTCAGCGGAATATCCTCCAGCTTCGCATACGGATGCTCCTTTCAGCATCTTCATAGATATCCCTGAAGCAGCCGATGGTTTCAAATGAAGGTCCAATTGGTCCGCCAATAGAATCATCTTAGGAGGCAGTGCCTTCCATCTCCAGAACCCCATATCAACATATTCCGGCGGGAGTCCACGGTCCTTTGCATACTTGTAAAGGAACTCTTCCCATTCTTCGTACAGATCAGGATGTATCCTTGCGGTGTTCCTCCACTCACTAGATAGACACGAAGCACAAAGATAACATCCGATACGCTCGAAATCTCTATCATAAAGTGGATTATATTTCAAACCCTCGCCCCATATGTAGCACCATACGTCAGCAGATTTCCATGAACGAATCGGATTTACATTGATTTGGTTAGGTACAAAAGGATTCGTAGAAAGCAGAGGAGTATTAGAACGAGAGAACGATTCTAAAGCTCTGTTACCTTCCACCGTAACTGTTCCTTCAGGAAAAACTTTTTCGATCAATTCAGTTATTGGTCCAAGTTTACATACTTTACAACACCACCTGAAATCCTTGGCAGGAGGACCAAATGCACTTACGTTCTCTTTGAACGCGTTCCCCGCTTCCGCTATATGAAGAACGTAACCGCCTTCTTTCGCGAATTCGTCAACATATTCTAAAGTCTCAGGGAATTCCAGACCAGTGTTTATGAACATGATCGTTGGCTTCTTCCTCAACGCCTTTTCTGTGAGAGAACATACAACCAACGAATCCTTTCCGCCCGAGAACGATACAGTTACAGGAATAGTTCCCTTAACGGATCTCTGTATCTCAGCTACGGCGATGGACGTTATTCTATTGATGTGTTCAGAATTTGCTTCAATGAATTCTCTGCGACCGGAATTTGGAGATCTGGGTCTTTCAAGATCAGGGTTTAAATCACGGATCTTTACAGACTTTTCAGCACATTTGATATCATCACTTGAAACCAATGCTATTCCTGGTCCGACTTTTCCTCCTGACTTTTTTAAAATTACTGAATCACCTTTACTGAAATTTCCCAATACTTCATTTATCTTCAATCCAGGAATATTTTTACCCTTAAGATGACCAGACATGCCTGCAAATGTTATCACGTTCTTCGTCGCTTTATCAGCAAAAAGATCTGCGCCCGGTTGCCTTATCTCTACCAGCAATTTGTTTAAACGCATATCGAACCTAAGAATTCCAAGAACACAACCATGTGCAACTATCTCATCTGTACGATCTTCGCCTGGCACCTTATTGAAAAAGATCGCCTTACCATCTATAGGTTCCGAAGTTCCGAAGGTTTCTCTAAAAATTTCTGCCAATATGTCTTTTGATTCAGCAAAACACGGACGTATGTCACCGGGACTGTTTATCTCAAAATATCTACCCTTAGAGCCACAACGCGAACAGACCATGCCGAGAAGGAGTGTGCCACAATTGTCACACCATAGGCTAACTTCTTTTCCATGGGCGGGATTTATCTGAGACATTACATTACCTGTGCGATTAACGGACTTCACATTTATAAACAATAAGACAATGTTCAGCTTATGAGGGACAGATACGACATTATAGACGTCACACCAGGTTTCGGACGTGCCAGATTTAGCCGTCGCGAGATCATTGAGATCGGAATATCGGTGCTGGCCCTGTCTCTTGCTTTCACTATCGTTTTAACACGTAGCGATTGGGGTAACGAAGGATTTGTTTTGAATATACTCATATTTTATGGACTCTGCCTTATACTGATGGCCTTGAGCTTCATACCTCATGAACTGGGACACAAATTCCTTGCACAAAAATATGGGGCCTGGTCAGAATACAGAATGTCTGGTAGAGGTTTGCTCTTTTCAATAATGATATCGTTCCTCGGATTCATTATCGCAGCACCAGGAGCCGTTTATATCAATGGACGCATAAATGAAGAACAGAACGGTAAGATAAGCGCCGCTGGTCCAATAGTTAACATAATTATAAGTTTTATCGCAATTGTTTGTTTACAATATGTCACGGGAGTGTGGACATTCACTCTATTCTATATTCTCGCTTACCTGAACGCTATGCTTGCCATCTTCAACCTTATTCCAATACCTCCACTGGACGGCTCTAAAGTAATAAGGTGGAGTATTCCTGTCTGGATAGCAATGATCGTAGCTGGTGGATTAGAATTCCTATTCGTAATTGGAGTATTGTTTTGAATATTTGGATAGATTTATCTGTTCGATAACGTCTTAATATCTAGTATAAGCTTTAGCGAAATGTGACTGCACTGATTATAATAGATGAATCAGGGGATCTCGGTCCAAACGGTTCACAATTCTATATTATGGCAGCTGTTATAACAGGTAGATCTAGACATCTTAGTAAAGCAGCAAAAGAAATACCGACACATGCGGTTGAACCTAAATACTACAATTCCGATGAGAAAACTAAATCAAAGATACTTAACGAGATATCGAGTTCTAAATGTATTATTATTTATGTTTGTGTTGATAAACATAATTACAAATCAGAATTATATGACGTTCATGGAAAAAAAATTGTACCGATCCACTTTAAAAAAACTTTTTGAATCCATATTTCCTGAATTGAAACAGAAAGATGTGAATATTATTGTTGATGAATCCTCATCGATTACTATTGATGATCTGCGTGAAATGGCAAAAGAAGTAGCCATAGATAAGGGAAAGAATGTTAAGAAATGTGAAAAAGGTGTATCACATAAGAATAAATGTATTCAGATCGCCGATTTTACAGTAGGTTCCATCAGGGAGAAATACGAGAATGACAACGACAATTATTATAATATGATTGAAAAGAAGATATCCGTCGCCCGTATGCCATGATGGCCACCTTACAGGCAACCAAACATACGGGTCTTATCAGGATGCTTAATCATTAAGTTGAGATGTATTTAATGTTGTCGGACTTAGTCAGACGTTCGATATAAGAGGGCCTTCATCTCATCATTCGCTGAATCGAATGCTTTTATTTGAGACTGATTACCTGACTTTGACAGTTTGATGTAAAAATGTTTGTAAGATTTGATTCTGAACAATATAAAAATGGAGTGTTCTCTATACTCGTTTATGTCTAGTAAACAGAAAACAAAGGGACCATGGTACTTTTAGAGACGTTTTTCAAAAAGAATAGACTATATTGAGTTATCACGAAATTAAAGAGAAGGGCACCGAACTTGGAAAGCTTACAGAACTTTTAGTGAC
>CAYYMA010000082.1:0-4284 GCA_964472805.1 uncultured Methanomassiliicoccales archaeon
TTGTAATATATATTTAATTATATTTAATATATATAATATCTAAACAAGTTTTAAATATATGTCGCACAGTGTAGAGTTAGAAGTTGTGAGCGGCAATTGCCGGGTACACGGTATAGGTCTTCGCACAGTAGCGAAGGACGGGTGCGATTTCACACCTTCTCATCCCCCAGGTGATGTTATTACTTTTTCTTTAATAATTTTATAATCAAAGTTTTGATCTAATTATATTTGTAATGTTAAAATCTTAACCTGTTTATTGTGAATTTGTCTTGATTTTATTAAATTGTTGTAAGCTAATTGAATTCCATATTTTAAACACGAACAATTACGTATAACACATAATTCGTAGTATGCGATACAAAGATCAAAACGTCGATGAAATGCTATATTTTTTAATACTTCGTCAATTCAGATGTAATAAAATAACGATAGAATATACATAAATATGATTTCCTTCGTTCACTTGACATGCGCGTCTATATTCTTGGTGGTTTCCTCGGTAGCGGGAAGACCAGCCTTCTAATGAAATTAACTTCGATGTATATCGATAAAGGTCAACGCGTTACACTTTTGGTCAACGAATCTGGAGACGTAGGGGTTGATGGAACAACACTAAAAAGAGAAGGTTACGACGTAGTAGAAATGCCCAACGGTTGCATATGCTGCACACTTTCAACTTCACTTCAAGACGGGATTCAACACATCGTAAGGGATATAGATCCCGATATCATAATTATCGAACCGACGGGGCTTGCGTTACCTCACAAAGTAAAGGAAATAGTAAGCATGGTATTGACCGATCAAGAAGAAATAATCATTATCGGAGTGGTCGATGTACAAAGGTTTGAAGACCTTATTAAAAAGAAAGAAGATTTTTTCAAAAAACAGGTACAGGGAAGTGACTTCATTCTTATTAACAAGAGCGACCTTACAACATCTGAAAAGATGAAAGAGGTTAGTGATTGGATATCTTTGAGATTTCCAGATAAAAAAATTCTTTCAATATCAATAAAAACGGGCGAGAACCTCAATAAAGTTTACGAGTTGATGGCATGAAACAGGAACATTTACACAAACATGAAGAAAACTCCATAGATGAAGCTGGAGGAATTGCTGTTGGATTTACGGGATATATAACGGGTTTCAACGCAGATGCACAGGCTAGAATGATCAATGCATTAAATGAAATGGGAAAATGGGTCGAAGAAAAAACAGGGACATTCCTTGGACACATAAAATGTGCATTTTATATTGAAGATGGGTCAGGTGTGACACTTAATTTAACAAATATGGATAACGGCGTAGAAATACATGGTATATTAGAACCTTCAGAGAAGATTGGTTTCAATCTTTTATGTGCTGTCCTTGACGTTGAAAAAACTGAACTGGACCACATTGTACATCACGCCCTCGACGATACATTTCTTGATATTGAATTAATGAGTCACGACTGTCATTGCCACAATCACGATCATCATCACGATCATCATCACGATCATCATCACGATCATCATCACGATCACAAACATGAACACGATGATTGTAAAGGGCATCACCACGTCCATGAATGAATAATTTTATCTTGAACGAAGAATTCTTTCAGATTAAAACATAAAAGTCCCTGGATATCCGGGGACCTAAAGTTTAATTCAAAATAGATATCGAAACGTTTCCATATCGTATTCACTATATCCATTTAAAATAAAAAACGGCAAAATGCCGAGTTTATTTCTTTACACCCAACAATTCAGCGTGAGCCGTCATCTTTATATTCTCTTCCTCAAGCTCCGTGAGAATATGTCTACGTAATTTGATGAAATCGGCAGAAGCACGGTCCCTTGGGCGTGGAAGATCTATATTTACGATCTCCTTGATGTTAGCTGGACGTTTAGTTAGTACAACAATTCTATCGGAAAGATATACTGCTTCGTCAACAGAATGAGTAACGAATATTATCGTTGTGTCCGTTCTTTCAGTGATCTTCAAAAGCTCGCCTTGCATTATGTTCCTGGTCTGAGCATCGAGGGCACCAAAGGGTTCGTCCATCAGCATTACGTCAGGTTTAGTTATCAGTGCACGGGCAAGGCCTACACGCTGCTTCATTCCGCCCGAAAGTTCATGGACTCTGTGATCTTCAAAGCCTTCGAGACCTACGACCTGAATATAGCGTTCAGCCTTCTTTCTTCTATCTTCTTTGGAAACCCCAGCAATCTCCAACCCGAATTCCACGTTTTTCCTGACCGAACGCCAAGGAAACAGAGCAAATTCCTGGAATACCATTCCTCTATTGGGTCCAGGACCTTCACATTTCTTTCCTCCGATGACTACTTCACCGGACGTTGGTTCAAGAAGTCCTGCAATCATTCTTAAGAGAGTGGTCTTTCCACAACCTGACGGCCCTACGATTGATATTAGTTCACCTTTTTTTATCTCTAAAGAAAAGTCCTCCAATGCCACAGTTTCCTTATCGTCGGTTTTGAATACCTTTCTAAGGTTACGGATAATTATGTTTTCGCTCATTCTATCCCCACCCTCTTTGTAATAATTTTGTGAACATAATCTGTTATGCTGGTAGTTAGTATACCGAGTATCGCAATTACAACTATACCAGCGTAAACGTTAGACCAGTATCCCATCTGAGCCTGTATGCTTATGAGATATCCGACACCGCCTCCGAATGATGCGTAAAGTTCAGAAGCAACGATACACATCCATCCTACTCCCATCCCTATACGCATACCGTTCATGATGTACGGAACTGCAGCAGGAAGCATGACTTTAACAAAAACCTGAATCCTTGTAGCTCCAAGGGTCCTAGCAGCATCAACCCAATTTTGATCAATCTTTTTTACACCGAACATAGTGTTCGTCATGATAGGAAAGAATATACCGACGAACACGACGAGTATCGGCCCCCATGTGTATCCAACGGTGAACAAGAATATCGGTGCCCATGCAATGGGCGCTATCGGCCTTATGAACTCAAGTGTCGGCGAAGAAAACTCATTAAGCGTCTTTGAATAACCTAATAGAAGTCCAAAAGGTACTGCAACCACAAGAGCCAACAGAAGTCCTACGAAGAACCTCTGAAGACTTATTCCCATGTGTCCCCACATGCTCATTCCAGATACCGAATCGCCGTATGTGAAAAGATACACGAGCGAGTCCCAAGTTGCGGATGGCGTAGGGACAGCAGGATTGTTTAAAAAAAGAGCAAGGTCCCACCAGATCAATACGAATACCGTTAATGAAATGATAGAGATTATAACTTTTCTTATCAGACGATGATATTTATTATTCTCATCATAATTTATTTTTTTAGATATTGAAACCATGATCTTAACTCCTCAGCGCATTAACAGATGAAGAAACTACTGGAGGAGAACCTACGAAGCCCAGATCTGAATGACGGGACAGCAACGCGTTCATGACGTCCCCTCCAGCAGGGAATGGACCGTCCAGTATCACGTGTACTCCATATTCAGAAAAGAATCCAAGTTTGGCATTGATGCCAACATGTAACGCCATCTGGTGAATATCCGTAGCAAGATATGCGACGTGTATGGTTGCAACGTGATCGCCGACATTGTATCCAAGTTCTTCCGGAGATTTAAGAACATCTTCGTTGAATACCCCTGCAAGGTATTGTCCCTTGATCAAATGTTGCGTAAAATCCAGTGGCGTTCCGAATCCTGCATCTGTTAGCGTATTCTCCTTCACGATTCCCAAAGATTTATACTTGGCAACAACTTCTGCAAGCTGTTCTGCGAGATCATCGATAGCATATGCATATGTGATATTCTTCATTGCATTGATGGCAGTCCCCTGAGACATTTGAGCAGCACTAGGTGTTTTTGGTGTTCCGATATCTGTAGTCAGTTCCAACAAAAGCTGATAATCAGGATGACTGGAGTCACGTTCCAATGTAGCTAATATCCAATCTACCGATTTTGAATACCCTGCTAAGAAACGTTCGACAGACTGTTCATTTTCTAAAAGGAATGTATTGTTCGCCGCTACTACACAACACGGGTGACCTGGCCAATATTCGCTGGTTACCGCTATTCCTTTGCAACGTCCATCGGCTATGGCAGTCGCATAATGAGGCTCCCATGCAATACCACCATCGATATCAGAACCACTTGTGGAGAACATGTAATTCAACATATTCCCTGGACTCATCTGAGTCCAGAACACCGTATCGGAATCTCCAGGAGTTCCCCATTGTGCAAACTTTAGAGGAGGCATATCTTTTACAATATCGCTCAAGATCATATGTTGAAT
>CAYYMA010000083.1:0-4262 GCA_964472805.1 uncultured Methanomassiliicoccales archaeon
GGCTAATATATTTAAATTTTGATATAGTAATCAATTCGATTCAAATTCGAGGGAGAAGTTTTATGACAGATAATGAAAAAGTAACTAAATCAGATAAACAGAAGAATGAGTTTAAGTTACAGGTTCTTGAAACCTTTGCGGCGTTAATCACTGCTGCTTTCGGCCTTGTTGCGGCACTTGCTTGGAACGAAGCGATCAAAGCTTTGATCGCTACGGTTTTCCCGGCTGACGGTGACGGCCTGATGCCTATGTTCGTATACGCCATCGTAGTAACGATCATAGCGGTCTTATTCACGTTGTTGATTGCTAACTCAATAAAGAAGGCTAAGGCAAAAATCCCCACAGAAGAGGATTAAATCGTATAGACTGATAACAAATACGACTTATCAAACCACTTTATTTTCTCTTTATTTTAATAGAATGCCAGTTTTGTAAAATTAAAGTTTAAATAGGCTATATTTAAATAATACAACTTAGTAATTCGGTTGGAGACATATTCTTGGTAACACCTGAAAACACGCCCGGAACTGGAGATGCCAATGCTAGGCATGGTTCCAGTGCCGGCAGTACTGGCAGAAAAAAGAAAAAATTTAAACCTAAGGTCAAAACGATCGCTAGGCGACAATCTATGCTGAATATGCATAGGATTAATCCGTTCAAGTATGATATGAACGATGTGTTATCAGCTTCTGCCATGGACCCAGATAAAATGTCCTCGTTTTTGGCAAGTATTATTGCTAAAGCATCTAGGAATTCTACCAAAGAAGCTAAGGAATTCGTAAAGACATTTTTAGAATCTGAAGATTTGACCAAAGAGGAGCACGACAGAATCAACAGGCTCCTTGATAAATATAGCAAATACCGTTGATCTATTATGAAATTTACGGAGATGCGTCCAGGGCGTGTTTTTGTGCTCAGTCTCGACCCTGGTGAAATAATTCGGGACGAGGTCGAAAGATTTTCGTTGGAACATAAAATCAACTATGCGACGGCCTCTGTAGTTGGAGGAGTCGATAAGGGGTCCATCTTAGTCGTAGGCCCGGAATATCCTATAAAAGATACGATTGTGCCTATTACGTATGAGCTTGAAGCTCCTAGTGAGGTCACGGGCTTCGGTACAATATTCCCTGATGAGTCTGGGAAGCCGAAATTACACATGCACGGGTCCGTGGGTAGAGAAGGCATGTCAATAACGGGATGCTTCGCGAAAGGCGTCGTAGCATGGCTTGTTACCGAAGTAGTAATAACAGAGATGATTGGAAAAGGTCCTTTCAGAAAAAAGTTGGGGACGACCGATCTCGAACTTATGACAATAGAATGATCAGCGTCTTATGATGCCGTAATTATTCATCCAATTATCAAAAACTTTGTTAGTATAATTGTTCATATGTACAGCATCTTCTTTGTCTGGAACCATGAATCCCTTAATTGGAAACTCATTGTCGCAATAAGGGCATCTGACGTTAGGGCAATTCTGGTTGGCCTTAGGGCATGCAACACATGCAACAGCCCTTGACTGGAAAAGACTGAACTCTTTATGACAAACTGGGCATAGGAACCTGCGGGCCGCTACTTTAAGGTCTTTGGTTATTCCTGCACTACGTTCTTCAGGGGTAAGCCACATTGGCGCCCTGGGAGATATTGGAGATTGTTCTTCACTCATTTTCTTCCCCTGGATGCTTCGACGACAGCCTTTAAACAGATTACGTCGGAGCACTCTTCTATGAAAGTTCCTGTTACGATGGCGTCTGCTCCGGCCTCTCTTGCAGCAGCAGCTGCCTCGGGCGAGCGTATTCCTCCGCCTACGATTAGCGGAACCGAAATTGATTTTTTCACTGCAGATATAATCCCTGGCGGAACTGGACGATCGGCACCACTTCCAGCTTCAAGGTAAACAAAATCCATACCGAACATTTCACAGGCCATCGCATATCCTACGGCCTTGTCGACTTCTGAATGTTTTATAACTTCAGCTTTGCCGACCTCTCCGACCTTCATTCCCGGCTCTACGATGATATATCCCATAGATATGGTCTCGATGCCGAGCTTTTTGATATATGGTGCGGCATACGCCTGTGCTTTGAAGATCCAAACAGGGTCTGAGCTGTTAACCAGACTCATAAAGAATATTGCATCAACTTCTGGCGATAATTCATTGGGTCCGCCAGGAAAATGGATGCTCGGGAGTCCAGACATTTCTCGTATCGCCTTCGCTGTCGCACCTAAATTCTCTGATGTTACGCCAGTAGATCCGCCGATCATGATGACATCGGTCCCGGCATCTTTGGCTATCGTAGCAAGTTTACCTGCTTCCTCCGGGGTTTGTCTGTCGGGATCAATAAGGGCCATATGAAGGGTTCCCCGTTCGATCCTTTCCAAAAGATACTGTTTGACGTTCATCATATCACACCGATAACAAAGGCAAGCAATGCAATGATCATTGCTATTTTTGCAATCTTCTGAGCACTATGTGCACTCTTGAAAACAATAATGGCGGCATATATAAACATTGCATCAGCGGCCAACACAAGTAAGTATAGATTATTCATCGAGCCATACAACAGAGGCCAAGCGCTTAGTGCCACACCACTAATGAAGAAAACAAAGGCCACCGAAGCGGCTTTTTTCACACCAATCCGCATTGGTAAAGTATCTCTACCTTCGTCGGAGGACTGATCTTCGATGTCCTTCGCTATCTCTCTTCCAACGTTAACCAAAATAGCCATAAGAGCAATGGGCAATACCGTAATTACGTTGTTGCACACGGCTCCCCCAAGAAGGAATAGCATTCCGGTAAGTAGTGCTATGGTAACATTTCCAATGAAGCCGCGTTGTTTCAATAATAGTTCGTATGAAATCATTAATAACGCAGCGATTATGACGATGATAGTCGATATAAAATCCCAGAATATTAAATTGAAATATAATGATGACAATTGTGCCAGTGTACCGATTAGCACTGCAAGAATCATCATTGATATGCCAAGATTCTTGGCGGTAGCAGGTTTTATCTCACCCATAGGGACGGGCCTTTCAGGGTGTGCAATTTTGTCGATGTCTCGATCAATGTAATCATTGATAGCGTTACCGCCTGCCATGAATATGAATACGATAAGGCATGAAATAGCAATACTCATCCAATAATCTGTTATGTTCAGTCCAGAGGCTATGAATGCACCTACGACGACGCCTAAGATGCCCATTATGCCGTTACCGAATCTGAACAACCTCAGATATTTGTTCACGTGTCGTTGATGTTCTTAGTGTTGAAATACTTAATCACTTGTGGAAAAGGTGATAATGCCTGGTAAGTGAACTATGGACCCTTTGTTGTAATATCTGCTGAATAGTTAGACGTTCTGAGCTTATCTCGTGTGGTAGAACAATGCCAGCACATCCACCTGGACGAAGGACGTCGGCTATGGATTCTAATGATCTGGCATATATATGATCAATTTTTTCTCCACCTGTTCTAGTCGAGCGTCCATATGGGGGGTCCGTGGCCACTATATCGATATCAGTCCAACGTTCGGAAATATCTCCGATATCCAGAACGTCGCTGTCGTGTAATTTCATGCCATAAAATTCCATGTTTTCTTTGGTGCCAGCTACCATATGTGGGTCAAAGTCGGATACAATAGCTTTCATTCCCATTTCTGCGGCTTCTATAGCTATGCCACCAGTACCGCAGAACGGATCGAGAACAGTGGATCCTCGCTTGGCACCTGTTAGATTAATAAGTGCTCTGGCATATTTTGGATGTAATGATATAGGAGAAAAGAACGGTCTTTCTCCGACCTTTCTTTTTTCAAAAAGATTGGTTTCGATCTTATAGTCTTCTATGAACAAATGGATCTTATCGCTCATAAACATTCTAACAACGATGTCTGGCTCTTTAAGGTCAACAGAGTTTTTCTTTGAGAATAAGTTTCCCACGTCCCTAACAATCTTTTGAGAATCTACGTCGGCCATCATGCCTCTGAATCTTTTGGCACGTATCGCAAACGTTCCATCGGGTAGATTCATAGGAGCCAGGTCAGATAATTTTCCTGGTTCAAAAGAGCCAAGATACCTTCCGACACTGTGCGTAAGTGCCAGTCGATGAGAGATAAAAGGGATACTGTCGGGCGGGAGCTCCAGAGCAATGTAGCCTGGTCCGGACGCGAATGTTCTGCTGGAACCTTCTGATTCGACGTTCGAGCAGTTTATCGCTTCGGCGTGGGGCATATCGCCCGCTTCGCCCGATAGTTCAAAAAAGTAAA
>CAYYMA010000084.1:0-4189 GCA_964472805.1 uncultured Methanomassiliicoccales archaeon
GATCAAGTCCTACCGTCAGCCGCCCTCTCTCTCATGACATGTTATTCATGAAACACCACATATTTTATGTGTTCGTACAAAAGTAAATTAAAAAAAAGAAAAGGGTTTAAAAAAAGTTTTAAAGTTCGTTTTTAACTTTAGACTTGCTTTTGTCCTTATCGACCATACCGACGGATTCCTTAAGTTCCTTTTCCATCATGGCGTCGATCCTATCGGCCTCAGCCCGTATATCTTCAGGTCTGGGTATGTTTCCGAGCATCTCATCAGGATTATCGAAAGCTCTCCTCATTTCTTCAGCGTTAGAGATCTCTCTATCTGGAGATTCAGATGCACTTCCGACGTAATCAGAAATTCCGTTGATGAGCTTAGTGACTTCCATCGGGAAGAAGATCTTAGAAGATGCCCCCTGTCCGACTTTTACCATAGTGTCCATCGAAAGAACGGATAAGGCCTTTGAGTCCATCGTTGCTGCTCCTACTGAGAGAATGCGTAGTCTCTGGGCTTCACCCTGACCTTCGAGTATGGTTGCCACTCTAGTACCTTCAGCTTCAAGGACCATAGCTTGCCTGCGTCCTTCGGCCTGAAGGATACGTGCTTTCTTCTCACCCTCTGCCTTGAGAATAGCAGCTCTCTTGAGTCCATCGGCCTCGAGGATAGCAGCACGTCTCAACCTTTCAGCGGAGGTCTGCTCTTCCATGGCGTTCTTAACCTTAGGGGCAGGGTCCACTTCGCGTATCTCTACTGCTTCTACCTTGACGCCCCACTTGTCCGTACTCTCGTCCAGAGTGTCTCTCAGATGAACGTTGATGGTCTCTCTGTTAGAAAGAATCTCATCAAGCTCCATCTCACCTATTACGGCCCTCAGAGTGGTCTGTGCCAGACTTACTGTAGCAAGTCTATAATGAGTGACCTCGAAGTAAGATTTCTTTGGATCGGTTACTTTGATGTATATAATCGCATCCACGTTGACTGGCGAGTTATCTTTCGTAATAACTTCCTGTCTGGGAACGTCCAACACTTCGGTCCTCAGATCGATCTTTACGACTTGATTTACAAGTGGAAATACCAAGTTTAGACCCTGATCTAATACGCGTACGTATTTTCCCAGTCTCATATATATGCCCTGTTCATAGGGTTGAATTATCTTTACCCCACTTGTCAGGATTACTATTATAACGCCTACAACTAAAAGTGCGATCGTTATTAGAATTGTTTCCATTTCCATATTTTTCTCTCCATTTAATTTTATTTAATGTAATTTCAGATTCACTTTTCAGATTCTATGAAAACATGAACTCCTTCGCTACGTACGACTTTAGCTCTTGTTCCAGCTTCTATAGGCTGATTTGAATTTGCACTCCACGTATCCGAGCCGATCTTGATCTTTCCCTTTAAAGATCCAGGAATAGTAGTTACAAGAACAATGCCTGTAGTTCCGACCAGCGTATCCGTTATTGTGGTAGATGGTGGCTGAGGCTTTCCCAGAAATTTATAAAAGTATATTGTGATGGCCGTTACAGGAACAGCTACCACTATTGCAACCAAGATGGCCCACCACGAGAATAAGAAGTCGGGACTAACAAGCCCCAATGCCCCTAGAATTATCAGGATGGATGCCGGAATGATCATAAACACTCCTGGTGAAGTGGCCTCTACAATTAGTAAGATGAGGCCTAATACTATGAGCACTAAAGCTACTACTACTGCCGATTCCATGTTCTGCCATCGCATCTTTGTTATATAACTCTGTATCTCATGTTAATTTGATAACCTGAAGCATCTTAGAATGCTCTTTTAACGGTAAACCTTATTAACTGTATCTTATTACTCGACCTGGCGCAAGGGTAGTCAAGCATGGCCAACGACGCTAGGTTGAGGGCCTAGTCCTTAGTGGTCCGCGTGTTCAAATCACGTCCCTTGCACCATTTCCTTCCTTATTTCTGATATAATGTTTCGATTGTCATTACATTATTTTTCTGTCTATGGACACGTCCAAAATCGTTTTTAAATTAAATTCAGAAATTTTATGTCATCGCCGTTTACGTCTATATGTTACGATTAATGTCAAACAGCATTTCTGAACGCACGTAGATTTCTGTCTGAGGTCAATGGAGATATTCCGCATCCTGGTGCTATTATTCCGAAACCTGCATCCACACATCTAGTAACGGAAATTCTAATGTCTTCTGGTGATCCCACGAGTAACGGAGTAACAGGACCTATGCTTCCCACGAGTACAGCATCATCCCCTACGGTCTTTTTTGCAAAGAATGGATCAACTCTTTCTTCTATGGATAGACAGTTTACTCCCGTTGCCACCATGTTCCTTAATATTTCATCCGCCTCGCCACAAATGTGAAGTGACGTTTTTGTTTCTTTGATCGTGGCAAACAGTTCTTTAAAAAATTTACCTGCAAATCTGTCAAATAAGTACGGTGGTAGAAGGTCAGGAGAGGCAACACTATCGGTAAGTTGGATAATGTCCGCATCTGCTTGTGAAAGTTCCTGCACGTACCTTTTCAATACGTCCATAGTTCCTGCTACAATTTTCTCGGTATCGTCGGGAGATATCAAAGTTCCAATTAGTAGCTCTTCTATACCGACAAGACCGCCAGCAACCATTAGCGGTCCAGTAAATCCTGCTACAACAGGATATGTATCTCCTTTAGTCCTAGAAAGAATTTTGATAGACTCTATTATTTGCGCTATATTCCCACCAGAAACAAATTCATCTGGCTCAAAGGAAGGGATCTCTGGAAAAATTTCCTCAGCAGGAATGAACTTGTAAGGATGCGTCGTTATCATCGGAGTAGAATTTTTAGTTCCGTGGTTGACGCAGCATCCCATTCGTTCTGCTTCGGCGGTAATGCTGAAAGGTGATCTTACGGATTCAAAACCAAAATCCTCTGCGGCTGCTGAACCCAAGGCAGCCATCTGACCTGCGTCATAATTTGCTTCTGGCCAAAAGATCTTTCTTCGTTCCATCATTGATACTGTGACAGACTGTGTAAAGATCGCGACAGGAGGCACATTTTGCGTTTCTCCATCGATAGTAGACATCACATGTTCTTTCGGCGTCAAAGACATAGTAATACATCGTTAAGTTCGTATTTAACATTCTACTGACACATTCAATATACCGTTCTAGAATATTTTTCCAGTGGAAATAATGGGGGGTTCTATAAGATATATAGATGAAAAAATATTCACGCTGTTTTACGTAGTTAGTTGTGCACCATCTCGTTTTATTCTTTCACGCAGTTCGAATATTTTCTTGCGAACAATCTCTATCATATCGCGGTAAGCAGCGTCGTCTTTACCTTTGGTGGCATCGAGCCCCCAGTCCTCAATATATGTACATGGGATATCGGGATATTCGCCCTCGTGTCCCAAAGTAATTACTATGTCGATATCGGGAAGTTCCGATATGTGTTTTGGATTTCCCTCAGTAATGTCACGACTGCAATATTCTAAAAGCATCCACGCAGCTTTGTCGTCAACAGTATATGACGGCTCGGATCCTGCGGAATACGCCTCAAATGTATCAGACGCAAATTCTTCGGCTAAGGCTTTCGCTACCTGACTTCTACAAGAGTTATGCAAGCACAGAAAGGCAACTTTCGGTTTTTTCTTCATATTTACCTCAAAGCAAACAATCGATGCAATCCCGTGATTCACATACAGGGTTATTAATCTTCCACTTAAGTGCCCAACTTTTAATGCCTTTTATCACATCAACTAGATCTCGACCTACTTCGGTCAGGCAATATTCGCTTTTTATGGGCATTGAAGTAGAATCAATTCTGTTCTCTATCACTCCTTCTTTCTGCAACTCTTTGAGCCTATCTGAAAGTACTTTTGGTGTGATATCCATAGATTTTTTTAATTCTGAGAATCTCATCCATGTATGTCCTCCGCGATATAGCTCCAAAATAATTAGCAACATCCATTTTTTTGAAAGATATCCCATGGTCTTGTACACTGTACAGTCCTCGTTCATGATTTCCAGTAAGAAACCTGCTATATTTAAATGAGTATCTTTATCATACTAATTAGAAAGTTTATTGGAGGAAAAAGAAATGTCAGAAATGTTTTGTTTTCAATGCGAACAGACCGCAAAAGGCACCGGATGTACCGGAAAAGCTGGAATATGTACAAAATCCTCGCAGGTTTCTAATTTGCAGGATGA
>CAYYMA010000085.1:0-4188 GCA_964472805.1 uncultured Methanomassiliicoccales archaeon
ATGGCAGCGGATTTTGCTGCAAAGATGCTTATTGCACCCGTGGAGTTACCAGTAGGAGCCATAACTACTATGATCGCTGCTCCAGTGTTTATTTATCTTATCATTAAGAAAGGGAGGATGTACGGTGACTAATGGAACTCTTCTCGAATTGAGAAACCTTAACAAGTATTACGAAAACGGATTTCAAGCTGTAAAGGACGTTTCGTTCAGCATAGGTTATGGTCAACTCGTTGGACTTATTGGACCCAATGGATGCGGTAAATCGACAATGATGAGATGCATCAACAAGCTCCATAAAATTTCTTCTGGAGATATTCTGATAGGAGGCGAATCTATACTTCGTAAGTCTGCGAAAGATCTAGCTCAGAGCATTGCCAGTGTGCCAGCGCAACTGAAAAGTAACTTCGGCCTTACGGTTTATGAAACAGTCATGATGGGACGTTATCCCTTCTTGAAGAATATCTGGTGGGAGACCGATAATGACGAATCCACAGTAATGGAAGCCATGGAGAAATTCGGGATAAAACATCTCCAGGATAGAAGCCTCGACATGTTATCAAGTGGAGAGATGCAACGTGTTCTGATATCAAAAGCATACGTTCAAGAACCAAAAATTATGCTTGTGGACGAACCGACGTCGCATCTGGATATGAAATACAAATTAGACGTAATGGAGTATCTCAATGCCATGGTCAAAAGCAATATGTCTATACTTGTGGCGGAACACGATATCTCTCTAATGGCAAGATATTGCGACAGTTGTATTATCATGAAGGAAGGCAGAATAGTAAAAATTGGTCCACCTAAGGATGTAATCACTCCAGAATTAATCGAGGATGTATACGGTGTATCTGCTTCTGTAGGATTTGATAAAGACGGAGAGATTTTCATTCTTCCAAAGAGATATCGTTCTGAATCAGGTCACGGAAAATTGTAACCTGGTACATTTAAAATAAATAAAGTAAAGCAGAGAAAATGTTTGCTTCAAGTGTTTTCTGCACCTTTGTTTTCTCTACGTCCTGAGATCACCGATATCACTATTGTTACTAACAATACACCCAATATGAACGTCAACGACTGGGCTATCGAGAATTCGTATATGTTTCCGATTAGCATCTTTACACCTACGAATGATAAAATTACGCCCAAGCCATATTTCAGGTATTTCAGGTGAGTCAAGGATCCCCTTATTGCAAAATATAGCGATCTTAATCCAAGGACTGCGAATATGTTGGATGTGAACAGAACAAATTTGTTTGTAGTGATACTCAACACAGCAGGAATCGAATCAAGTGCAAACACTACGTCGGTCAGTTCGATGACTATTACGCATATTAACAACGGTGTAGCCATACGTATTCCGTCCCTGTAAGTGAAGAACTTATCTCCATCCAGTTCTGGACTGCAGTTTATATGTTTCGAAAGTGAGTTAGCTATCTTCCTGCCTGAACTGCCATCGTCCTTTCCGAACGTCGTTTTGATCGCTGCGTATATCAGAAACGCTCCGAACACATACATCAGGATTTCGAATCTATCCAAAAGTTCTGATCCTGCGAATATGAAAACAAAGCGGAAGAATATGGCACCGATGACACCGTAGAACAGGGCTTTATGCTGGTAATCTTCCGGTATCGCGAACATTGAGAATACCAGTAGGAACACGAACATATTGTCGACGCTTAGAGATTCTTCAACTACATATCCCGCAAGGTATTCCATGCCTATTTGGGCGTCACGGGTGATCCAGATATATGCGCCGAATACCAGGGCGATGGAAATCCACCCGGCCGTCTGTATCAATGCAGATTTTGTGGTAATGTGCTTGCCTTTACGATTGATAACTCCGATATCGAGGGCGAGCAATATAGCGAATAAGATAAAAACGCCTATCCACTCCCACAATTCGGCATCCGCAAACATTGTCACAATTTCCTATCAGTAAAGCAGTATTATAAATACATGACTTAAATGCTTTAAGAGATCCGTTATTAATTTTTATTGATAAAGTTATTAACGCCTATGTTGATAGGTTGTTTATGGTTGTTATCAGCATTTCTCTCGACGAAGAAAGTATGGAGGTTCTTAACGAAATTCAGTGTGCTTATTCTTTAAAGGGGCGTAGTGAGGCTGTTCGTTTATCGATACGTGATGCTGGATCTAAAGTCAAGGAAATAGAAAATCTTGAAGGCTTCATCGAGGGAGTGCTGATAATCGTACGTGGTGACCATATTGATCCTTGGATGAGCTTGATACAGGCCAAGTATGAAAGTTCAATAAAGACGTTGATGCATTCTCATCTTTTGAATCGTAAGTGTTTAGAGATCATGGTAATATCCGCAGAAGCAAAAAAAGTTCGATCAATGCTTAAAGAAATACAGTCGGCATCAAAAGCAGACTATATCAAATTCGTAAAAAGTTAAAACAAGTTAAGGCCCGTGCTATACTTTTTATATTGTACAAGTCGTTATAAGAAACGGGATGGGATACCCGTGAGTTTTTACTCAGATAAGAATAGCGGTAGCACTGTAAAGTTAACTTTAAGGGATCGCCTTTTTGGAAGGAAAGGCGGTTCTGGAAAGCAGGATTCAGGATTAAAGAACGGACGTCAGGACAGGACCTCTACAGGACCGACGAGAAGTTTAGAAAGTAACGGTTATTTGAGATACGGTCTCGCGGAAGGTTCGGACGTTTACATTTCAACATCGATTGATGATCCGTTCATCGATTGTGATGAACCTAAGCCGAAGAAAACCGGAGGCAGATTTTTATCAAGAACAATCGAGGAGACTTCTGAACCTAATAAAATGTTCAAGAACGCGTTACCTGAGGTAAAGTTTACTGAGTCCGACTTCGAAGAGAAAATCATATTTAGAGATGAATCCCAACATATAGTGACTCCACAGACCGCAGTTACATCTTCTATTGAAACCGCGACGGTAGAAGAATTGAATGTAATAGATTTCAACGAAGAACCACTGTATGATATCGAGCCTGTCGATGACGAGGTATCAGTTCCATACACATACGTTGAAGATTATGAGATAGACATCGAAAGACTTCCTGCCGCTCCGGTACGCGTAGAGCCTTCGCAGTCCGAATCCTGTGAAATGGAGGAAATCGTCGAAGTGTCAGAACCTATATTCGTTCTGTCACTTCCTCCTACATTACAGTACTTAGAAATTGCCCCTCCGGTTGTAAGATTGGCACTTCCGCAATCTTCACAAGTCCCCGCAGTTTCGGCACCTGCAACGATGTTCTTGTTGCCTGAAATAACAGCGTCCGATGAAGAAATTGACGCTGCTATGGAAGGCACTGAAGAATCTGCCAACGCGATAATAGCCACGCTTCCATCTGGACTTTACGTGGAAGGTTTCGAACCGACTGCTGATGCTGTGTCCTTTGAAGAGGAAGTTATTTCCGTAAATGCTAATTGCCCATCACAGGTGGCCGAGACGTCATCTTCAGTGGAAGAAATACTCGTCGATTACGTAGACTATGTTGGATACGACTTCTTACCTGAGGTTACCGACCCAATCAGGCGTGAGCCTCGTCATTGTGAACCAACAATATCTCAGATACCTGAATACGTTGAGATAGACGATGAGATCTCTGGCATGATGTTGCTCACTATACCTGAATTAGCATCTAACGTTTTTGAGGTCGTAGATTCATTTTCTACACGTGAACAAGAGATTCCAGAAGACTGTATGGAAGCATTAGGAATATCGGTAGACAGTGCCAGGAATGCCGTGTATGAGAACATTGACATCAAATCTATGATCGGTGATGCATTCATGGCCGCTGTCGTGCTGTCTGAGACATTGTTCGAAGAGGATGTTGAACTTGAGTTAAATGAAACCATTGACATCGATAATATGATCGGCGAAGCATTTAGAGCAGCTACCGCATTATCTGAGACATTGTTCGAAGAGGACGTAAAAGAAAACGTTCTACACACTCTGACCACAGAGGACAAGTTTGAAGCATCCGAAATGATAAGGTCGTTCATAGAATCAATTTCTGAGCTCGAGGAGAATTCAGAAGAGGTTTTAGCGGAGGTTCCTTTGGAATTCTCAGTGACGGAAGAAGTCCGAACGATAAGGCCAAAGATATCGTTCATATTCAACAACGGAGCGAAGACACATAGTTTCTATTAATCCGTAACAAAACCCAAAAACCACTTTTTAT
>CAYYMA010000086.1:0-4105 GCA_964472805.1 uncultured Methanomassiliicoccales archaeon
TATTTTACATTCTTTCTTTAACGATTTTATCATTTCGTTAACTTTAGCATCCGTCATTCCAATTGTAGGAAAATATATCGGCAAGTCGTATTTCGATACGTCTACTTCCTGGATCTTTTCTAACGGTGTACCCATTACGTATCCTAATGCACTACGTGGATCTTCCTCATGGTCTTCAATGAATTTTATACCTGGGTCATAATGGATCAGAATACCAGTAGAATCTTTTCCTCTAGCAGATATCCTGCACCCGCGTTTCATCATTAACCAAGTTGAAAGAGATGCACGATCGTCACCAAGGAACGCGATTGCACGTCCTTGTGATCCCACGGGAAGACCGCCGTGACAACGTACGTACTCGTTGAACACGTAGGCTTTGTTCTCTCTGACCTCAACGTAAAAAATCTTGTCCGGATTTGTTAGGTCTACTCGCACGCCCAAGTGTTCGTTCTCCCGAAAAATGGCGGAACCCGCCTCCCTTCCGACATCCGTGCTCTTGTATGGATGGGATCCTTCTCTTCTAGGTTTAACAGCGAAAGACTCACCTTCAAAAATACGCCCCTTGGAGTATTCAGCAGCAGTACGGCATATGTCCTCCATCGAAGATGTTGTGACCTCGGCCACTGAAAGAGATCCGATACCAAAAACTTTCCTCAAAGACATTATTGCAGAATCGTTATCTGCCGTCTGAACGTAAAAACGAGCACTCCCCTTATCTACAAGTGCTTCGACACCGTCAGCGGCGAGCATAGAAAGCATAGCATCTTTGAGCTGGTTTTCAAATCTCATCCTTACTGGTGTGCTCTTGAGACCTATCTCAGAGTAACGTACCATTATAATGGACACATGAAACATTACACGCGGTATGATAATAATCCTTTTGCCATAATCTTAATACGATATCACCAATCGAGGTAACAATGGACCCGATTTTACTCATATCTTTGATGCTCGTAGGCATCATCGCAGGAGTCATGGGCGCCTTATTCGGCATCGGAGGAGGAATGATAATAGTTCCGATACTGACGATACTTTTTGGACTAGCCGCTAAAGATGCTGTGGCGATAAGCTTAGTAGGAATCGTCGCCACGTCCGTCGGAGCATCCTCAGTATATGTTAACAAACGGGTATCTAACATACATCTCGGTCTGCTTCTAGAGGTTACTACAGTTTTTGGTGCCATTCTTGGAGTGTTCATAGCAACGTATCTCAGCAATTTCGCTATGACTTCAATATTTTCGATCGTATTGATATTTACTGCGATTAAGATGATAGCAGACCCTAAACGTATAATCGAGCCTTCTAACGAACCTGGGAAGTATAGATTCACGTATTACGATGAAGTGCAGGAAAAAGACATCAGATACGATATACAGAACGCCGAGAAAGGCGTCGCAATGTGCACTTTGGCTGGAATAGTATCATCGATGACAGGAATGGGTGGAGGTGCGATCAAAGTACCGATCATGAATTTGTACATGGGAGTGCCTATGAAGGCTGCTACTGCTACGAGTAATTACATGATAGGCATAACTGCGTTCGTAGGTGCAATATTATACTTTATTATGGGCGAAGTTTCATTGACCTTTGCAGGATCTGTGGCTGTCGGCGGTTTTGTAGGATCTATGATAGGCACCAGGATCGCGTCTCACATTGACGGAAAGTCTCTGAGAAAATACTTTTCGATATTATTGTTCTTCATTTCGGCCATCATGATGTTGAACGCTGGAGGATATCTATGAATCTTTACGGTTCAACATCTAAAACCTTGTGGTGGGGTGCCGTTCTTGGAATTACAGTGATTGCCATAGGCCTAGTAACAGAATCACTGGGTTTCGGAGACAGGGTGTTGTGGCTTGGACTATTGATATTGATCACTTCACCGATTCTCGGCGTTGTAGTATCGGCGACCTCGTTGGTTAAAGATAAGAATTATAGGTGGGCCGCTGTCGCATTGTTGCTTATCACTATGACCGCTATATCAGTAATAATTACTGCATTCTTCTAAATATTGATAGTATTGAAGTAATGTTCAATATAATTAAAAATATAAAAGATTTTTAGTATAAAATCGGCGAATAATTTATTTTTAATCAGATTCCTATTAAAACGATATTTAGACATTTTTTTATAGTTCGGAGAGCCATCCAGTATTATCTTTTCAGCATATGGGAGACAATCAAATGGACTCAGAATTTGACGATTTTCAGGAACAGATACTCGAAGATGCTAGAAAAATCTATTCAGAAACGACCATCGACCACTTTATGAATCCTCGGAACTTTGGTAAATTAGAGGAGCCTAACGGCTTTGCAAAAGTTACTGGGTCCTGCGGAGATTCTATGAGCATTTGGATAAAGATCGTAGACGGGGTCGTATCAGAAATTTCGTTCAACACTGACGGCTGCGGCACTAGTATTGCATCAGCAAGCATGGTCACCGTATTAGCCAAAGGTAAGACCGTTGAAGATGCTAGAAAGATCGGTCAGTGGGATGTTGTCAAAGCCCTAGGCGGATTGCCCAAAGAAAGTGAACATTGTGGTCTGTTGGCTGCGAGTGCCCTTCTAGGTGCGATAGAAAACTTCACCGCCTCGAAAAAATGAAGGGGACAACTTTCGTTTCATTCCCTTTCTAATCGACCAATGCATATTATGAAATCGTATAGTCGAACATACTTTTTATGAACTTTTTGTTTGTAAGAAAATATCATACCAATAAAGGTTCAAAACTCTATAATTATGTCATATGTTGCCATATATTGCAATAAGTTTAAATATTTGTTGCGACTTAGTGCAGTATTGATGATACCTGGATCTGGCAGAGGAAGACGCAGAGGACCCCGATGGGTAGAGAATATACCTTCTACCACGTACTTTGGACCTCCTGGTAATGCAGCTAGTCCCATGGATTCCGTGGTGCTAACATATGCTGAACTGGAGGCCATAAGACTGGTAGACCTGGAAGGTCTCTGTCAAGAGGAGGCTTCAGCTCGCATGGGAATATCCAAAAGGACATTCTGGAGCGATTTACGTTCGGCCCGGATCAAGGTGGCCACCGCCCTAGTAAATGGGCGGGCTATCCGCATTGAATCAGGAGAATACGATACTGTTGACAAGATATCATCGCAAAATAAGGAAGTGTAAAAAATGCCAAAAGGAGATAGAACGGGCCCTGAAGGACAGGGACCGAAAACAGGAAGGAAACTGGGACATTGTTCTGGGTCGGATGAACCAGAATCAGTCCCTGGTCGCGGCGAAGGCCGCGGAACAGGTCGTGGACGCCGAATGAATGGCGAACCAGGATCGGGTCAAGGTAGGAACAGAGCGTGAATGTTGTTATCACAACGCACATCGTACGCCTATGACCTTATAGAACAAAAAGAGAAAAACAAAAAGGAGTGATAAAAATGCCAAGAGGAGATAAAATGGGACCTGATGGACAGGGGCCTATGACAGGAAGAAGAATGGGGTATTGTACCGATAATGATACGCCTGCGATAGATTACCCAGGACGTGGAATGGGCTACGGTCGTGGTATGCGAGGACGCGGAATGCAAGGACGCGGAATGGGTCGTTGTATGGGCGGAGCATATCCAGTTTATGCTCAAGCAGGTTACGCACCAATATCTACATATGTTCCGGACCCTGCAGAGGAACAGCGTTACTTAGAGCAACGTGCTAAGCTAGTGGAGTCTGATCTTGAAGACATCAAGAAACGTATCCAAGAGCTGAAGGGAACCGAAGAGTGATGATGTGACCTTCAAAGGTCACTGAACTTAAACAACAAAAGATTTGATGTCTTTTTTTCATCTAAGGCGGACATCAAATCTATTTTATATAATTTTATAGATAGTATAAACTTATGACTATTAGTCCGAGTACAATGCACGACTAGTTGATCATAAGCACAGAATACTGCCCTCTGTCGACAACCACAAAAACATATTCGTGATGTTTGCTATGACTAACAAATGTTTGTAGAATAAGCGTTCAACGCATTGAAGACTGTAAGAAAGGTCAAATCGTAATCGCCATAGAATACCATTGTACAATATCAATGATCGATATGAACAGTGAACATCTATTTTTTAAATAAATACATACAG
>CAYYMA010000087.1:0-3989 GCA_964472805.1 uncultured Methanomassiliicoccales archaeon
GAATTGAACCCTCGACCTGCGCATTACCAATGCGCCGCTATACCCCTTAGCCACAACGGCCTTGGGCTGGCTAAACGATATGTAATTGATAAATGTTCTGGTATAATTTCATAGCGTCAACAGCATACTAAAACAACCGACTGAATTAAATGAGATGGATATGTTAAACGTATTACATGAAAAAAGAGATGAGCTCCCTAGACGTGCGTTCTGTAGTGTCAGAGATGGCGGTCTTGGAAGATGCCCATATGGACAAGATCTTTCACTGGGGAGCAGGTAACGTACTGTTCAGAATAAGTATAACTGGTGGAAAGAAGGAATTATTCTTTAAGGACAAAAAATGGCTCCATATGCCGGCAGAAAAACCTGAGACTCCACTACTTCCCACGTCTTTCGCCTCTTTTATGCGGAAATACCTTCATAACGCCAGGATCGGGAAGACCAGACAAGCAGGTTTCGACCGTGTCGTCATTATGGAATTAAGAAAAGGCGACATTGAATATCAATTGGTCTTCGAAATATTCGGAGGAGGTAACGTACTCCTCATATCAGAGGGCAAAATCGTAAACTGCCTTATACACAAAACCTACAGGGACCGAGCTACAAGACCAGGCGAGGAATATAATATCCCTAAGCCTAGGTTCGACCCTGGAACATCATCTTATGACGAGTTCACAGAACTATTCCGTTCCTCTGGTTCCGATACAGTAAGAACTTTAGCAACTACCGTCAATCTAGGAGGACAGTATGCAGAAGAGGTCTGCGTACGTGCGGGCATAGACAAGAAACAACCAGCTGCAACTGTTCCTGAAGAAGAACTTAAGATCATCTTTGGGAAGATAGATGAACTTGTTCTTTCAGCGGAAACATCGCCTGAACCAACAGTGTATCGCAAAGACGGAAAGATTGTGGATGTTGCACCAGTTAGTCTTCTTTCATTCGGCGATGCCGAAGCAGAACGTTACGATTCTATCTCACTTGCGATAGATGCCATGCTAAAAGAGGAAGAGGTCAGTGCTGTAGAAGAATACATTGACCCAGTTATTCTAAAACTTAGACGTAGGATCGAAAAACAGCAGGAAACGGTCATCGAATATGAAATGGATGCCGAAGAATTCCGTCTGCAAGCTGACGCTTTGTATACTGACTATGCGAAAACAGATACACTTTTAAAAGTTCTAGGGGAACAATGTGAAAAATTAACCTGGGAGAAACTCGCAGAGGGGGCCATGAAGATCCCTTACGTTTCGTCCATAGATCCTTCCAAGAACGCGGTAACCGCAATTATCGGAGAGCGTGAAACTACGCTGAATTATACTAAAACTTTAGACGCTAACGCATCTATTATCTATCAAAAAGGTAAGGATATAGGCAGCAAAGGAAAAAGAGCCGAAGAAGCTCTGCGTTTGAGTCGCGAGGAACTTGCAAAGAAAGAGAAAGGCTTCGCAAAAGAAAAACATCTAGCACTTACACGGGCCCAACCAACAAAACAATTCTGGTTCGATCGTTACAAATGGTTCTTTACTGAATCAGGAAAACTGATCATCGCTGGTAAGAACGCCCATAGTAATGACAACGTCGTAAAAAAGCACATGAAGGATGCGGACGTCTACGTCCATGCGGACATCCACGGTGCCCCTTCAGTCGTCTTTAAAGAAGGTAGTAAGGCCAATCCAGAAGAGCTCGCACAGGCCTGTGCTTTCGCTTTTTGCCACTCGAAGGCATGGGTATCTGCAATGTCAGATGGTAGCGCATTCTGGGTATATCCGGACCAAGTAAGCAAAACACCTAATCCAGGAGAATTCGTACCTCGCGGTGCATTTATTATCCGCGGTAAAAGGAACTACGAATATCATATTCAGACCGAACTCGCAGTCGGAGAGATAGATTATCTAGGAAATCGTAAGATCATGTGTGCCCCTAGATCAATCATTAAGAAGATTTCAGAAAAATATTTCATTATACGACCTGGCAGAGGAAAGAACAAGAGAACGCCTAACGATATGGCAAAAGCTTTCGACGTACCTGAAGAAGAAGTATCAAGAATACTACCTCCAGGAGATTCTGAGATAACAGAAAAGATCTGGCCTAAGGATATTGAAGTTTGATCAGAATAGGCGCTCGCGCCGGAATTCGAATCCGGGTCAAGAGATCCGCAATCTCTCAGGATATCCAGGCTACCCTACGCGAGCAAAAGTGCGGAAAAAATATTTTAAAAAAAATATTTAGATCTCAGGGTGAGACATGTAGCGGACTATGTATCCTGCGATCCTATTTCTCATAGGGATTGAGGTTACGTCTGTGAGTGCGCTGACCATTTCCTTATTGGCGTCAAAGTCCTTACTAAAAGCCTGCGGGTACTTCTCAACGAGCTCTATTGATACTCTCTTAATGTATGTGGGTCTAATTCTTCCCATAATTATCACCGAATGAACCCGATTAAGTGGATGCTCTATTTAATCCTTTTTAACTCTTTTGGGGTGTCCACAGGATTTATCGCCTTCAGGACATGACGCAGTAACGCAGGGAGGGCCCGCATCTTCGAAAATCGTCGGCGAAACTTCTCTACATAATCGTAGCATCTCTTCAGACATCTCACGTATCTCCCACTGTGCTCTTTCACAACATCGAAGTGAGAAAAAATGTAGTAATTCACGAGCGTTCATGGTTATTGTTATGTTGGTAGTACAACCGTTAGGCAGAACATATCTGGCATCCTCTACAGGAACCTTTTCTGCCAGTTTAGAATATACGTCCCAAATGTTTTTCATTGCTTCTTCGTATATAGCCAGTGTCTCAGGGTCTTCTGCTATGGTGTGTGGCGTAACATAGGTTGGATCCTTCATAGTCACATATCTTTGCGATTGTTGAGAGAACGAAGCAATACGATGACGCACTAGTTGATGTGTCAAGGATCGTGAAACTCCGGAAACAGAAAATGTGAACACCGCGTGTTCAATGACGGATTTGTGCCCCATCTTAATTATTGAACTAAGAGTCCTTTCTGGATTCCCAGTGCCCATGATCTCGTCCGCTGGTCTATCCGAATAACAGGATCTGCCTGCGGCTGCACATATATCATCGGCGTTCTGGGTGTAAGAAAGTAATGTGACTTTCATTTCATTCAACTCTATCATACCATATATCGGACATTATTTTTCCGATCGCTTTTTCGTCCCTAATCTCGGCAAGACGAATTTTTTTAATTTCCATGTCTTTAGGTAACAAAGCGATCAGTCCTTCTACATGAGCGTCGCCTACAACAGCTATCATCTTATTATGAGTTTCCGACGTTTTGATTATCGAATTGGCCATCATTTCATTACGCTCATCATGTAGGATCCGCATCATTGTAGGATAACGACGTCTGATATCGTCCATATGTGCCTTCTCATTGTCTGAAAAATTCTTCTGGGTCTTTTCGACGTTCTTTTTAGATGACGTGCTATCTTTCATACCAGAAAAACGGAAACGAAGTTTTTCAAAAAAGGGCATCTCCCTCCACATTCTCAAAAGATACTCGACGGCATCCCCGTCCATCAGTATGACGTCCGCACCTCCAGCTTCGCCTGCCTTACAGGCCTCTAGGAGTTCAAAACCTGTATGAGTTCCGAACTGAGATGCCGTACGATCCTGATTGTTTCCTACCCGTCTTACCATTCGAGGAATCTTAATCGGCTTTTGATCTTTAGGATGCTCATATGTGCCGTCCATGACCTGATATCTTTTCTCATCAAGTTCCACTAATACTGCATCAGGCCAGGAATTCTTGATTATGAAGCTTATCGGCTCTTCTATTTTGAAGACGTGTCCGGTACCTATTATCAAAAGCATCATCACTCTATAGTGCCGAACAATAAATACTGTTAGCTAAAGATTGTTTTAATTATCGTAAACGATTTTACACTTCATGGATGAAATCATCGTAGTCACCGGACTGAACAAAAGCTTTGGAGATCTTCAAGCGGTAGACGACATTTCTTTCAGTG
>CAYYMA010000088.1:0-3957 GCA_964472805.1 uncultured Methanomassiliicoccales archaeon
TGGTGGAACCGACGATGGATTTCATCATAATGATGTTCGGTTTCGGAATGGTAGTACACATGATATTCAGCATCTTGCTGTTCATACGATACAAGTGTAAGGGTGCACAACCTATCGGAATGGACGGGTGACAAAAATAAATCAATAGACATATTACAAATCTGTAATGACAATATTCTAAACGACTAGATCTTAGATGCTATACGGCAACAAAAATTCTTGGATCATTAAAGAATATGATTAGAATTTAGAGTAAGTTTAATCAATGAATACAACGATTTTGATGATAGAGTAAGATATATTTAGCATAGGAAAAAGTCTGACGGTAGTTAGTCAAATAACTAATATCTCATTGAACTTTGAAATATGTAGTGTGTAAGCGAACTATTCAACGTCTTCGAAGTTATCCTTCGGAATGTTGGAGTACGCGTTACGGAATCGCTTGATTTGCTTAGAGTTTAATGCGAGATAGTTTGATTGATTTTACTACCATAAATGGAGTGATGAAAATGGAATTAATGAAGGATTCAAATGGCAGGACGGTCTTTAAAATTGAAGGCTCTCAAAAAGCAATTGCAGATCTATTCAGTGTTAACTGGCCTAAGGCACCTTTGGTGCACGTGGGAATTCAGGTGAATGTGGATGACGCAAATACTTTCAGAAAAAGTTACGGTGCTGAAAACAAGACAAAGATTAGCTTGACGAATATGATTCAAAAAGCTGCAGCCGAGGCGTGCAAATCTTATCCTCTTATATGTGGCCTTTGGGAAGGGGATGACAAAGTAATCGTACCGACAGATGATGCAATATCTGTCGGCGGTCCGATCATGGTCGGAGACGTGGCCCTGCCACACCTTCTGGAGAATGCTGGTTTGAAATCACTGATTGAAATTGCTAATGAGACTCAAGAGATCGTTAATCTGGTGAGACAGAGCGAACTATCAGAAAAGATAGCTCAGGAAGGATTCCAGAAAATGCTCAGCATCCCGAATCTAGGTATTTCGAACATCGGCATGATCGCCCCGGTGAATTTCTTTATCGCCATGCCAGTTTTGCCAACAGTGGCAGCTCTTTGTGTTTCATCCATGATAGAAACGCCCATTGTAAAGGACGGGAAGATCGTCATAGCCAACGTGGTCAACTTCCACCTGTCTTTCGATCATCGCGTTTTACAAGCTGGAATCGTAGCGAAATTCTTGGGCCTTTTCAAGGAGCTTCTTGAAGATCCAGAACGTCTGATCTCGTGAATTCTGTCGTTATAGATTCGCGGACGTTCTAATTCAATTCAGGGGCCTAGACTGAGAGCACTGGCGGGCAAGGCTCAGGGGGGTTGATTCGTAGGCCTTTCCTGTTCCCTGCTTGCGAATTCGTGAATCAAATACATCTTCACTACATAAAGGACATTTGACAAGAGCTCTAGTTTTCGTAGATACAATTATGCTCGCACGTCGGGTGTGACCTAAATGTCTTCTACGAACCATGTTTCCTTAAACTTAAGAATTTTTGAAAATACTTTGTTTGCATCATGCTCCGGGATGTTTCTTGTATGCACATAAAAGTTTAAGAGAATTACCTACAAATCTCAAATCCACACGATTTCCAGGAGAGCCAAAAATTCTTAATTTTCTGATTTGTCCAATGGCTCATCTCCATGAGTTCCAGTACTCGCTCTATTTCCGAAACTGTTTCTTCATGGTTTAATCCAAGCAGTGCACTCATTTTCATGTAGAACCGGCGAGGCGTATGATTATAGGCAAATCCCGGGACGTCTATCATGCACCCAACACCGGTAAGAGCAGATCCTGGATTTATTTTCACATCTGTGCCACGTATTGTTATAGAACCTGATGTTGGAGCTGCGATATTGGGAAGCATCTTCAATGCAGTACTTTTTCCTGCACCATTAGGGCCTAAGATGCCTAAAAAACTACCTTTTTCTATTGAAAGATCTAATGAATCCACGGCCGTATGTTTTCGCCACATTGTTAAATTCAATAATACTCATGTATTCCTCTTGGGTTTCAAATTCTCTTTTTATTAAAAGGATTTATCGCATTCATCACATCGTACGCGCCTGTCTTTTTACTGGCCAGGTAAAGTGCAATAGCAAAAATTGCCGAGACGATCGCTAAACAAAGTAATTCTGCCCATATTCCAGATTCAAATAACATAATGCATGTAAACGCTCCCGTCATTACACATGAAATAAACAGAAGCGAAAATATTGTCGCCTCTTTCACAATTCTTCTGAACGAGTATAATCCAACTGCCAATATCAATAAGCCAACCAGAGTGAAGACCACACTAGATAGTCCCTCGTCTAGGCTTAGGTCGGCACCGAATATTACCAGGTTTGTAATCAGGTACGTAATTCCCATTCCTGTAACAATCGTTCCTACCAAATAAATAATATAATTTGTCCGTTCGTTCATATTCTAATCCCTTAATTATCGTGTCGAACGTAATAGAACGTTTGATGTTATTTATTCTATTTATGAAGATATGCACGAGAGGGAGTCATTCAACGACTGGTTGAAACGCGGCCGCAGCCTCGTTTCAATCAGGAGGACGGGATTATACACAGATTCTCCTACCGCACGGCTTTTTTCAATTTGTGCTTCACCCCATTGCGGATGCAAAAGCACCTCTCGCACAATATCAATATTAAATAGCCATTAATATATTTTTAGATTAAAAAAATTAAATCCATTGAATCATATCAATTATTGATCAAAACCCCTCATCTATTGAGATTGATCGATAATCTCTGTTTTCTTCCCTCATCTCGTAATATCTCCGTACCAATGGTTTGAATCCACACTCTTGAAGACAATTGTATGAGGTTATCTTGTAATTGTGCTTATTGTGTTTACCCGTAGGTATCGAACGGAGTTCCTCTTGGAAATAAAGGTCAATTATTTTTAGAGAAGCATCCGTTGTTAAAACAGGGAGATACCAAAGGTCCCAGGATAACTCCCCGCTGTCACCATAGCCATAGAATTTACGGTTCATTATGGTGATAGCACCTTTAATCCCCTTATCAGGAGTCAAATCGTTATCGAGATACCATTTCCGGGATGATCTACATCTGCGGCTTATCTTCCCCTTTATCTTCCTTATCGTCTTAGGGCAAAGTTCTATGTCATCTTTGGAAATACGGAAACCTAGGAAATCAAATGGTTCTCCGGGATTGTAATATGTGTCCTTGTCCAGATTGATCTCCAGCTTCCTCCCTTTGATGAAGTCGTATAATATTCCCCTCGCATCTGACAGCTTCCTCTCAGAAGTGGCAGCCAACAATATATCATCGGCATACCTACAATAGACAATATCGGAACCATCGAAAAGACGATCCAAAGCATCAAGATATAAATTAGCAAGAAACGGGGCGACAGGCATCCCTGCCATCGCCCCTTTGGGCTCGGAGATTATATCGCCTCTCCACAACGATTCATCATTATCTAGGAGATCCTTGAACATGTTATAAAGTGGTACATCGTCGGAAAGAACACGACGAAGGTCGGCTAATAGGAAATCGACATCGATGCTGTTAAAGTAATTTTGTATGTCAGTTTTCAGAATGTACATTTTGTCCAGATCTTCCAAATGATACAATCTTCTCACGGCATCCTTGCTACCTGTGCTCGAACGGTATGAATACAGATTGTTCGAGAAGACATGATCATAATCACGTAATAGAAACCCGAGCAGTTTCAAGGAGATCTTCTCAAAACGGTCGAAGGTATACACAACTCGTATCTTTGAGGAATTGAATTTGGATATCTCCACGCGAGTAGGGATCGGGAAGACATGAACACCGCTGGACAATTCTTGAAGAATGCGTTGTGTTTCGTGACTATCTAGTAACTCAAGCATCTCATCCAGTTCCGGCTCCGACATCCTTTGGACATCGCGCTTTTTGGAAATGAATGACGATATTGTCTCCGGTTCAGTCAG
>CAYYMA010000089.1:0-3880 GCA_964472805.1 uncultured Methanomassiliicoccales archaeon
GAGTGGGACTGCCCGGATTTGAACCGGGGTCAATGGCTCCCAAAGCCACAAGTATACCAAGCTAACCCACAGTCCCTCTACACCGTGATTGCTGTTTCATTAATAACTATATCGTTTTATTTGACATTTAACTTCAATTGTAAGCATATGCTTTTATTCACAAATGTTGATGTATAAATGGAGGAATTACTCTGAAATATACCATTACAGGAGATAATCTGCAGTTCGTTAACATAGAACTACATGAAGGGGAAGAAATACGTGCCACACCCGGGAATATGAAATACATGACCGGGAACGTCCGCATGGACACCCGTATGGAAGGCGGTCTGTTCAAAGGACTTAAAAGATCGATTTCAGGAGAATCGTTTTTCCTTGTGACCTTCAAAACCGAAGGAGGCACAGGAATTGTTGGTTTAGGTGGTGATGCACCAGGTAAAATAATCGATCTCAACGTAATACCAGGAAAGAACTGGATACTCCAAAGATCAGCGTACATCGCATCACAGCCCTCGGTATCCGTAGATTTAGCGTTCCAGAAGAAACTTGGTAGCATGTTCTTCGGCGGTGAAGGTTTAATACTTCAGAAGATCAGCGGCAACGGTGTAGCATGGGCTTCCGCCTGCGGTGATTTTAACGTTGTCGATCTAAAACCTGGAGAAATATACAAAGTCTCGACCGCTAACGCCGTCGGATGGGAAGAATCCGTAAAATATGATATAACCTCAGTAGGAGGATTGAAAAACGTAATGTTCGGAGGAGAAGGTCTATTCGTTACAACACTAACCGGTCCAGGAAAGGTTATAATTCAATCGATGACCCTTTCAGATCTTGCAAAATCGCTTATACCATATCTTCCAAAACCGAGTTGAGGTAATTCAAATGACAACAAATATGGAGAGAGAGAAAACTTGGCCTTCGGCTTTAATGTTAATATTGCTGGGCGTAGGTATCGTTACACTGATAGGGTTAATTGTTTACGCTCTGATGATTCCAGGCGTATTAGAATCAGTTCTTAACATCGCCTTAATCGTCATTGTCGGGATCATCGCAGTAATAATCATCATCTATGCCGTTATGGCTATAATCGCGATCCCTATGTACGCATACAAAGGTGAATCTTACCAGAAAGACGTTTCCTACGATCTTAATGATGTTGAATCAGTAAAGGAAAGGAAATCCGAAGACGACGATAAGTAAAAACTTTTAAGCCGTTCTGCTCAAACAGGACGGCGTTTCTTTATTTCTTCTACTAACAAGCGTATTGCTTTTCCTCTATGGGATATTGAATTCTTTTCATCCAACGATAATTCTGCTAAGGTTCTTTCACTGTCGTGAGTGAATATAGGATCATAACCGAATCCTTCTGAGCCGTGGGCCCCTTCAGTAATAAATCCTTCACAGATACCCGTTACAATTATTGTCTCGCCATCGAGATCGCAACCGATACAAGTACGGAACTCTGCCTTCCGTGATAGCCCCTCAAGTAACTTCAATATCCCTGAATTTCCTATCGTTTTTTGAACATAAGCAGACCAAACGCCAGGAAATCCGTTCAATGACTCTATAAAAAGACCTGTATCGTCAATAATAAAATTTGACAATCCTTCTGAACGCAGTGTTTCCATACCTTTTTCTACGACTTCTTGAAGGTCGGACGTCTGTATTTCATCGTATGAACGAGGGAAATGTTCCATCTCCATTCCTGAACGATTGAATTCATCCCGATATTCCATTACCTTTCCAATATTTGATGTGATAACTTTAAGCTTCATGTGTAACGCGCCCTGTTCTGTATTTCTTCTGTTTTTCTTATTACGATTTCCGAATCGGTCTTGTTTCTAACGTATGCGTTCATGACCATTTCAAATCCTCGGGTCACGGTAAAGTGTGCGGAAGAGAACGCACGATGCAAAAGACGAAGGTCCACCCCCATTTCTTCTGCCTCTGCGTTGATGCCACCTAATGAAAAATCAATTATGCATAACTTACCGTCATCCATCAAAATCATATTAGACGTTGTAAAATCACCATGGACGATGCCGCGGTTATGCATGTCTGCCAACGCCTCCCCTATTTTAGAACAGACAGGTTCTGAAGACGATGGATTACGATCGAGAAGCTCTTTCACCCTGGTTCCGTTTATGAATTCCATCGTAATACTACAATCTGACATATTTACATCATATATCACAGGGGTTTTTACTACATCGGAACGGGCACTCCTCATAATTCGGACTTCGTTCTTCGTCCTGGTCGAACGTATGCGTCCATCCAACTCTGGGTGCCTATACATTTTAGGGACTCGGGTCTTTTTAATGGCCTTCCTGCCTAGGAACTCTGAGAACGTTACAACAGCCTCAGCACCTACAGCAATAAGATCTTCCATAATATCGAAAGTTCGTCATCGCGTATATAATTAATACGACACGACCATTCTTAATAGATGAGATACGAGATTACCGGGAACAACCTCCAGTTGGCAAAGATCATCCTGAGTGCGGGTGAGTCTATCGACGCTGCCCTCGGTTCCGTCGTATATACGACAGGGGAGTTCCACGTCGGCAAAAGCGGCGGCGGAGTAATCAACGGTATAAAAAAGGTCATTTCAGGAAAGTGTCTGGAGACGATGAACTACGGTCCTAAGAGCGGTATAGGTACCATCGGTATCGGAGGGCGTCTCCCTGGGATGATTATGGACATCAACGTAGAGGGAATGAGTTGGATCGCTCAGAAAGATGCGTTCGTTGCTTCTCAACCTACTGTAAATACAGAACAAGAGTTCCAAAAAAGATTAGGGAGTGAGTTCGGTCAGGATGGACTAACGTTGATAAAATTCAGTGGGAAGGGAATGGTGTTCTTATTTTCACTTGGAGATTTTATTATTTTTCCTTTGCAAAAAGGCGATACGTATGAAGTTGCCACGGACAAAGCCGTTGCGTGGGAATCTTCGGTGAAATACAAGATCGAAGTCGATAAGGACCTAAAAAGCTCATTTTTCGGAAAAGATGGACCGTACGTTACGAAATTCACAGGGCCTGGCAGAATAGTAGTACAATCAATGTCGTTACAGAAGGTCCATGAAGCACTACTTCCACTTGTTCAAACACCAGAAGACAAGTGATTCAGAAACGCTTTATAACCCCCTGTCATTAGACAAAGCGTGAAGCGTATACCGTTGGACAGCAGGTCTGTGGACGATCTTTTAGGTGGTGGCATAGAATCTGGTAGTCTAACACTTTTATATGGTGAAGCGGGCACCGGAAAAACCAATATATGTCTTCAGATGGCCCGAAACGTTCTAAAAGAAGGTAAAAAGGTTGCACTTATTGATTGTGAAGGCATATCGTACGACCGTGTCGATCAGATATTTGATAGTGAAGAACTTTTGAAAAGACTATTGGTATTCCAAGTACACAGCTTCGAGGAACAGAGCGATCGTGTTACCAAAGTTGCACGTATGGCCGAAGCCAACGATTCGATAGGCCTGATTATAGTGGACTCACTAACAGTGTTCTACAGACTGAATCACGACGATCCACTTGTACGGAACGATTTCATAAGACAGACCGAATTATTAACAGAAACCGCTCGTAAAACAGATGTGCCTGTAATCGTCACATCCCAAGTATATTCCAACATGAACCTAGGTGGTATCGAGTTCCTCGGAGGCCATACGTTAAGACATAACGCAAAGACCATCCTAAGGCTGGAACCGCGTGGAAAAGGGGTCAGGTCCATGGTCATAATCAAACACCGTAGTTTGCCCGAAGGACGGAACGCAACCTACCGTATAACGGAAAACGGTATAGCAGACATATAATGTTGTGATTTTCGTTGTTTTTATGATGTTTTCCTACTGTTTATATAGTTAAATTTT
>CAYYMA010000090.1:0-3846 GCA_964472805.1 uncultured Methanomassiliicoccales archaeon
AAGCCACGGGCCCACTTATCCAACAACGCCTTTACTGATTTAAAGGTTTACATAGAGAGGATATACAAGAGGCGCTCAGGCTGTGTAAGCCAGGTATATTTCATACACCGAGCCATACCCCAAAAACACACTGATCCCCTCAGCAACACATAATATACCCAGTATGAAGAGGAATGGCCAAAAGTTCAGTAATTTTCCGAACAATTTTATGATCGCCTCTGCAAAATTTGTGATCATATATGTTATAGCTCCCGCTATAACAGCAATAATTATCCTGGGCCACCCTATTGCAAGGAATGAAACATCTATTCCGTAAACAACGGAACTACTCAATTCTCCAAGCATGATGTATATAATAATCATGACGAACAATGCAAGTAAAGCGGCAAAATGGATCTCGCGGAAGGGCCGAATCAATAAAGCAAAACCACCAACGGCCACTATTATTGCCGTAGACATTGCCAACCCGCTCCATCCAACAACTGCGATGTAAATCATCGCGATTCCTGCAACTAATCCCAGTAACATCGAGAACTTGTATGCAGATGATCGGTCATCCTTCAAGTAGAGAAAAACGATCAGAATCGCTACTAGACCGCTAATAATTAAGATCACTTCTGGAGAGTGATCTTTCAATGATGCTATGATTGCATCGGTATCCATATAAGGTCATATTGTTCGACGGTTATAAGCTTTGACAACAAGGCTTTGAAGGTTGCGACACGTAGACTTGTAACCAAGACCGTCCATCAACATTTAAAAAAACTTTAATTTACTTTATGACAAGATTGTAACATATTTTTTTAGAACACGAATATCTACTAGTAAAAACACTTGATTGAAATATAGTGATTTATAATAAAAACTTAACAAAAAGAGTGGACAGGGCGAGATTCGAACTCGCGGCCTCTACAATGCCAATGTAGCGATCTTCCAACTGATCTACCTGCCCGCAAGTCCATGGATTAATTGTTTCTATTAAAGGTTTCCTAAGGAGTTCGTACAGAACCGTTCAAAAATCTCCCTTGAGAGTGGACTGGTACCTGTGTATCTCACCAGGTATCATCGTAGGATACTTACCAGAGACGCATGCAGTACATACATCGTGTTCAGGTAATCTCAAGGCCTCTATCAGCCCTTCGATGCTTATGTAGGCCAGACTGTCCGCACCTATGACCTGTCTTATCTGTTCAACAGTATGGTCCGCACCGATGATCTGATCACGGGTCTTCATATCTACACCGTAATAACAAGGAGCGATAACAGGCGGACAACCTATGCGCACGTGAACCTCTTTGGCACCTGCACCCCTAAGCATGCTGATCAATTTCTTAAGCGTCGTACCGCGTACAATACTGTCATCTACGATCAATATACGTTTTCCGTTGACAGTACTCTTGATCGGGTTCATCTTTGTGGATACTGCCGCTTCCCTCAGCCTCTGGTCAGGTAGAATGAACGTACGTTCGGCAAAACGATTCTTCATGAACCCTTCCTCGTAAGGAATTCTAGACTCCACGGAAAAACCGATAGCGTGAGCACGCCCTGAATCGGGTATCGGCATGATAAGATCCACATCAGCAGTACATTCTCTAGCTAGGATCTCGCCGATCCTTCTTCTTACATCGTAAACTTCACGTCCATCGATGACCGAATCTGGCCTTGCAAAATACACCCATTCGAACATACAATGTGCTTTCTGGGCGTTGGTGTTGTATGGATAACTGATTATCTCCGAACGCGTGATCTCAACGATCTCGCCGGGCATGACATCCCTGATGAGTTCACCATTCAGTGCATCTATAGCGGCAGATTCTGAAACGAGCATGTATCCGTCCCTAATCTTTCCGATACAGAGCGGCCTCATTCCCCTAGGATCACGAATACCGAAAAGACGGTTATCTATCATGATCACAAGAGAAAATGCACCATCAAGTTCTGCAAAAGTGGCCTTGAGAGATTTAACAGGATCAGAATATTGTGCTGAATGTTTTCCTAAGATCTTTGTAACGAGTTCACTATCGGAACTTGTAAAAAAAGAAGAACCAGACAGCAAATATTTTTCTTTTAAACTGTCAAAATTAGTAATGTCGCCATTATGAGCTATAGCCAGTGGACCGTATCGGGTGGTGGACATAAGTGGCTCGGCGTATGATGTGCTTACTCTGCTGCCAGCAGGATATCTAACATGCCCTATCCCCACAGTTCCGTGGAGCTTGCTGAGCATATATTTTGGTAAAGCGGTCTGAACTAAGCCACTATCCTTGATAGTATCTATAGCACCTTCAGAATTATAAACTGATATTCCAGCACTTTCCTGCCCACGGTGCTGTATTATCATTAAAGATTTTTGAAGGGCGGGCACTACGTTGTTTTCGGCATTAATTCCGACGACGCCGCAACTGTGTTTCGGCCCGGCCATGCGTACACCACTTACTCGTGAGTCTTAGCCCAGTTGTATTTTCTGAGTGTCGCAGTTTTACCGTAACCGCAAGAAGCGCATACGCTCTTCCTTACATGATATGAGCGTTTACCGCACCTGCGGCATGGGATATGTGTCTTTTTAGTATTGTGCCTTCCCTGTGCCGATGTTCCTGTTCCCATTGTATCACTCCTTATGGCGAAATGTAGATAATGTTATCCCCGCGCACCAAAGCCATTCTGTGCTTGGCGACAGGTTGACCTTCGTAGAGTTCATCAGCATTCTTGAGTACGACGTTCATAAACTGATCGTACCCGTCGAGTACACCTCTAAACTCCTTTTTACCTCTCAGGATCACAATAACATTGTTGTTTACCGCTTTTCCTAAGATAGATAATGGTTTCATCATCAAAGCCACCAGTGAACCCATCAGAGGTTTACTATTTTAAGGTTTGTTATACGCTTCTCTCACAGGTTCAGATAAAGGCACCTATGGCCGGAGCATCTAAACGGTCCATATCATAGAATATTATTGCTTCTCTGATTCCGTCTGTACTCATACCAGTACCCATGAAGTGATCGAGCATCGACGCCCTCCATAGAAGATCTATAACTGATACGGCCACGGTGCCGTAATATGCATTGGACATGTAATCCTCGTATCCCAAAGCATCTATGTTACTGTATACGCTACCTAAAAAGCTCTCTCTGCGGTTGAGTAACGAAACATACTGTGCCAATACATCCCTGCCGCCATCTTCCAATGGTTTTAGTGGAATCTTCGAAGCTGATGCGAACGCTTTGTGATGGAGCTCTCCGTTATCGTCCATGATCATCCATTCTATGCTATCGCCATCTGCCATGAACATGTTCCAGTTCCATTCACCGTCACAGTATACTGGTACGCTGAGCGGATCATTAGATGAAAGGGATTCTAAAGCTGCCATCCGAGCCGCTTCATCAAGCTCCTGCATATTAGTTTCAGGATCAGGCTGAACTTCCAATACAGACATCATATCATATGATTCGGACAAATCTAAAATCCGTCCTAAATAAGCAAGGTCCGTAAATTTTGATAATGATACGGATACTGCACTGCGTATCGCCGTCGGGTCTCCCATGATACCAGCAGTCATGCAATTCGAATAGAACTCTTCATAGACCTGCCTAGACTCACGGAAAGCCGGCACTATCCTAGCTTGAGCAGCCTCTACCAAGATCTTTGCTTCAACCTCGGCATCTGTTCCTTTACCGCTCCACGCACCTCTGCACGATAGGTCAAGCTCAACGGAGATTTTCTCTCCCGCATATATATGAAAAGGGAACTGTCTGCAAAATGCCGGACGGTTAGCGTAAACATCACATCTTCGTCCATTAAGGAATACACACGAACCCCGACCTTTTTTCACGGCCAATGCCGTATA
>CAYYMA010000091.1:0-3841 GCA_964472805.1 uncultured Methanomassiliicoccales archaeon
CTTCTGATATAACGACTGCGACTTCCATGCAGCTACACGTAGTCATCGGTAAATCGGCGACACTGTGAATACAAACTCGTTGTATCGAGTTCATAGATGTTTTTTTCATGATGTCGTTCGTTCCGCTCCATTCTCCTTTATCTGCATCGATCGGTTCGCCTTTAAAAAAAGGTCGTTGATGTCCTCCGGGGTTGATTTCGCTTCCAATCTTCGCATCTAACCATGTGACCGAGCCACACACGCTCGGACGTTCTGGAGTAATTATGCATATGTGTCCCGGAGCATACGTTTGGCATATTGTGCATGTGAAAAACGTTTCAACGTCATCGTCCGTTATGTTAACTAGATCTGAATCTCTTATTTTGTAATGGTCCTTAGCTTCTGCAAGTCCAGATAAAACTGATGACGAAACTGTCGAGAATATAATTTCTATAGAATCTATAACTGTACTAAAGTTTTTCCGAATATCGAAGATTATGCTGTTTCCAATATCTTCAAATGTGATGCCATTCTCTACTGCTCTGGTGCTAACACGTATCCAGCTAGTGTCTCTCTGTCCGCTGTGCCAGACCCCTTCGATACTATTAATTGCAAAGTGGATCCTTCTTTCGATCGCTTGTTCCATTATAGGCTCTACCGATCCAGAGACTCTTACCTTTATTGAAAGTGGATATTCTCCACGTTTTAGATCGGGTATGTCTTTTCCCTCAACGAACGTTTTTCCGTTTTCTATTACTTTAGAAGACATTACGATTTCATACGAAGTCGTATTTTCGGTGCCCCCGAACTCAAGGAAAGTGTCAGTTTTACGGATATGTTCGTTCTCGAATACTGATCCAGAACGTATGCCAGCATCTTTTCTAAACGTTATTCCACGCTCGTTCATAGCATTATACGACATATTCTTTGAAGTGTTCTCTGAAAATCTTGGAATAGCAGGGAACGCAGAATCGGAAACGGTATACGCACCAGCCGCTGCAACTGAAAATATGACGAGGACGTCCAATACCGTTAGTCGACCTGTGTGTATCGTAATGATTTTAGGTTTTTTCTTAAGATATTTTGCCAAAGCGAGTCTATTTCCTGGTTCTATATTTCCGTACCGTAAAGCTGTTCGGGTAACTATTCCGTTAAGTCCCAGAGCTTGAATTCCATTCAATCTAAGGGTTTTACAATCTACTTTAAGATCTACATAATTTCCTGAAAGAATTATTATCAAACCTTTGCTGGCACATTTGTTTATCTCATGTAATGAGTGTTCGTTGGGTTCACCGATGAATAAAGCGATTCCTGGAATAGTACCATCCACTAAGTTAATGCCAAGGCCGTCGATCCAGGAGTCTGGAACGATCTGAATATCGGACATAGAGGCTATCATATCGAAAGCCATAGAGGATTCAATTCCGATACGAAGCGCGCCATCTATCCCTATGAAAGGTCCCTTAGAAAAAATATCAAAAGCATCAGACAATCTTGTCGATGTACGTCCAGTCCATGAATAGACCGTCGGCAACCCATATTCTGTTCCTTCACATCTAATGATTGTATCGTCAGAAAAATTATGTGCCAGATTCTCAACATGTCCAATGAGCATATCTCGCCCATTTTTTAGTGCATCTTGTACTTCGTTCCCTGTTTCAACGATATCTTCAAGATTCATATTAGCTGAGCTCTTTTAGTTCCTTGAGTACGAATATTCCGTTAAGTCCTTCCAACTCTCTAGGAAGTGATTCACGTAATTCTTCCGCTGAGGTGCTGATATGGCCTATGTCGGCAACCAGTTCTAAAATCATTTTTTGATAACATACCTTTACTTTACTAAACACGGAGATGAGGTTGATGTTTCTTCTAGCCAGCAGATCAAATGTTTGTTGTAAAGATCCAGGATTATCTGGAATTTCGAACACCAGGTTTATCAACTGAGTATTCGGCTTAAAGAACGTGATGGACATCATCCAAGAGTCGGCGTCGGCCACAAGCATAACGTCACATCCATCTATTTTCTTCAGTATATCTCCGTAACCGGGTGCAGTGTCAAAAGTTCCACCTTCAAATGTACAAGGTTCTGCACGACGAACTTCTTCTTTAGTATGATATTCAAGGTCGGAACGGAACATCCGTCCGATCTCAGCAGGCTTTGTGGATATGTGGTCTATAAGAGACACTGAAGGATCACCGGCACTTTTCCTTTGTGCTAGGTTTTCTATGAGCAGATCCGCTTCTCCTGCAAAGCTAAGGTCGGCCATAAGCTTCCAGATGATCACTGTATCCGATATGCCGTTAAGTGAAACTGAATTCAAAATGTTTATTTCGCGGTCTGCTAGGAACATAGATGCTTGAGCACTGGATCCTGGCACATCTTTCATATAAAATGTTATATGAGTAAGTGTACGATAGTTCTCCTGTGGGAACATGGATAATATGATCTCGCAGTCCTTGGGCCCTTCAGCAGTATATTTGAATAGAGTGCTATAAACGCACCCGTCGTCCATAAGTCCCATTGTATCGGACAGCCAACGACTAATTTCGATCTTTGTTCCTTTGACCTTTGTGAATTCCCAGAATTTCATAGGAGCCCTTCCGCTTGATAGTTGGCAATAATCATATATCTTTCCTGTCAAACTGCTTAACTGATGCGAACGGGCGGGTCCAACAAGGGTCCTCATCGGCGCTTTCTAAATCCATTAGGATATTGGGGATGCTGCACGGATTATCGCCAACTGATGTGTAATAATCGATGATCTTTAGAATTTCTTCTCCGCGGCAATTCATTCCAGACATATTCAATGCATCTTCTATGAGTTTAGATGCGTCCTTTAGTTTATCGGACGCTTTCATTAACTTTTCTTTTCTTTCGGAATAATCCATAGTTTCACCTCTTCGGGGTAAAATAATATCTGCCTGGTACTGTCGGATTAGGTCCAGTTGTAAAAAGACATACGGAGCATTTTCTTTTTACTTCGATAATCCCTCCGTCAAGAGTTCTGTTCCTGATAGGTATCATCGTATTTCTGCAAACTGGGCATATTTCCGGAAGTTTTGAATTTTTTGTGGAGTTATATTCTATATTCACTCTCATAATTCGTTTGTTTATGCCGATCCTACGTACACGTTCGCCACTTACACGATAATCTGAGTCTATCAAAGATAATTGTTTCCTTACAAGTGCAATAAGTTCCCTCTGGGACCGGACCTGCGGATTCTTATGCATAACTACCAATAATGCATCCGCGATACGTCCTTCATTCGGAATCTTGTAAGACATTGTTGCTGGGTATGTACTTCATAGATTATATGTTTTCATAAATCATTAGATAGTTTAATCAATGGTGAGTAATTATTCCCTTTGAGCGGGGGTAGCCAAGTGGCCAACGGCATAGGACTTAAGATCCTAGACTTTAGGGTTTCAGGGGTTCGAATCCCTTCCCCCGCACTTTTACTATTTTTAATATTATAATTTATGAATATTCTCTATATGAGTTTTATAAACGTATTCTCAAATCGTTCTACAATTCTATAGTCATAGTTCTTACGTAATTAAAATATGAATGCTGGTACTAACAATAACAGGTGACGTAAACACACTTTTTATTTCGCTTTAGGTAATACGTCAATACAGGATTCAAATAATAAAAATCGATAACATGAGTTAAAAAAATAAAGAATGTATATTGTACCAGTAAAAATTTTAAGTAAGAACAATCGTAATCATTTATTTGAAAGGGCTAATATATTCAAATTTGAGGAAGACATTTTATGACAGACAATAAAAAAGTAACCAAATCAGATAAACAGAAGAATGCGTTTAAGTTACAGGTTCTTGAAACTTTTGCGGCGTTAA
>CAYYMA010000092.1:0-3673 GCA_964472805.1 uncultured Methanomassiliicoccales archaeon
TAGTATATGCGTATTAAGACACGAGCGGAAACAGAAAGGAAAATCGATAAGGCTGATCTGTGTTGTGCGTGAGCATTAACGTGTCTGGGGAAACAGTTTATCTGCAAAGATTTAGTATAATTCCAGATTAGGATTTACCACGAGTGTAATGCTTGGGTCTGAATGGTTTTCTCTGGTATTTCCGCTCAACTTTCTAAATATTTCTAAGGTAATTAAATTTTAGTCTTGGAGATCGACAAACAGTTTTACTCATCATAGATAATCGATTTACGTAATTGTCTTTGCGAATCCGCAAAGACTGAGCCCTAAAACAAGATAACATCGACTTGGTTAACTACAAAGGATGGTGCTGATAATGTTCTGTATTCTATTCTTTAGTAATTTTTGAAAGTTCTTCGCATACGATCACTATCAACAAATGCCTAAAGAGTGCTCTATAGAGCATATAGAAGAAAGAAGACCTTCGTACGATATCGAGGATCGCTATAACGGTAAATTTCTATTTAAAAAAAATATAAACGAAAATAGTTTTTGATATAGACTCTGATCAGACAGAGAACAAAGTTGCTGCCAGATCTTTCACCGCTTCCATGTAGACACTTTCTTTGTCCAATAGACAAGAGATATCTGGTTCATTTATCGAGATCAACTCGTCTTGAGGAAGTACGAAAATATGGTCAAAAACTGTGCCATCCAGAACATCCATGGCCTTATTCATATCCGTATCCTGACGGAACTTGTTCAGAACTAGGTCCACTCTTCTCATCCCCATCTCCCGGGATAAGGAAGCTATGCGGCCAGCCACCTGCAGAGAATTGAAAGTAGGTTCTGCCACAACCAACGTTGTACCGAAGCCTTCGGCCACCGACCTTCCAAAAGGTTCCATGCCCGCTTGGGCGTCCATGACCATGATATCTTCGTCACGGGAATTCAGGAAACGAACTAGAGCCCCCAGAAGAGAATTCTCTGGACATAAACATCCAGTAGAAGCTTGAACTACACCGCCCATTACTAATAGGTCCAAATTAGGCCTTAAATGGATCCCAAAACGTTCTGTAACGTCAGAAACATCTGGATTAAGATTCAAAAATCCTCCCCAACCAGACCCTGGGCGTGCCCCCACCTTCTGTTCAATATAATCCAATTCTTGAGTTATAGGACGCAGTTGCGAAGCTTTATTCGCTGGATAGCCCAAGGAATAGGCCAAATTTTGCTGAGCATCCTGATCCAAAGCTAACGTGCGATGTCCCTGGATCGCTCCCAAAAGACATAATGCTGCTGATAAAGTAGTCTTTCCCACTCCTCCTTTACCGGCCACCAATATACGCTGACCCTTCATATTCCCGGGTCTTTGTTTTAATTCTTGCACTAGTTCTTTGGCCGCCTCACGGCTCATAAACCCAGCTCCGCCCGTTTACCCTCTATATGATCGAACAATATCGAAGCTGCCCTTTTAGGATCAGGCTCGACCCAGAACTTGGCTTTGACCAATCCGTCTAGACCTTCAGTAAGCAAGTCCACGACCTTAGCACTACCACTAATCTTTGGCATGACACCTAGAGCCACACTGATACCAGAACCTACAAAGTATGATCCGATGGCCACGGCCTTGGGAGAATACCATTCAGGGGCTGCTCCCGCCACCGGGAGTTGGTCCATACGTACTCCAGCTAAGATCGCCAATTCAGCGACCAGCGTTAAAATACGGGCGTTATCCACACATGAACCCATATGCAACACAGGAGGGATGCCCAAAGAACGACAAACGTCCCCGAGGGTCTTTCCAGCCATATCTGCAGCTTCTGGTTTCATCAGACCGGCCTCTGCACAAGCGATGGCCGCACAACCTGTCTCCACCACGATTATATTTCTTTTGATCAATTCTTTTGCCAATGTCACGTGCCCGTAGTCATGCTTTATCTTGGGATTATTACAACCCACAATACCTACACAGCCTCTGATCTTGCCTTCTAGGATCAGATCCAACAGTGGTTTGAAACTACCACCTAAAGCAGCCCGTAAGGATTCCACTGAAAACCCTACCATGGCGTCCATCGGTTTATCGGGTATGAGTATACGCTCTTCTTTACGATTAGGGAAATTCTCGATCGCCATGTCCAACATTTTCTTTGATTGTTCAAAGGCGTTCTCTGGATTGACTTCTAGATAATAACCACCAGGAATCTTGGCCTTGGGTGAAGTGGTGATCACTTTGGTATGATAACAAGCCGCAGTATTAGGCAAAGAAGGGAATATGCATTGATAATCCACGATCATCACTTCTAAGGCACCAGTAGTTATCACAAGCTCCTGACTAAGATGATTTCCAGCCTGAGGCACGCCTTTGCGCATCAGTAACTCATTACCGGTACAACACAAGCCTACCAGGTTGATTCCTTTCGCTCCCACGGCAGCGGCCTTCTTCTTCATCTCTGGAAGATCAGCTACTTTCACAACCATCTCCGATAATATCGGATTGTGTCCGTGTAGAGCTACGTTAACATGATCTTTCTTTAAGACACCTAGATTTACCGTAGATCTCCTAATCTGAGGGGTCCCGAAAAGAACATCGGATATCTCCGTGCCCATCATAGATCCACCCCAACCATCACCTAAGGATGCTCTTACTCCTTGAATTAGAACGTTGGCGTAATCCGCACCTACGCCCATATGAACTCGGTGCATACATTCCACGATCTCCCGATCTATAGAACGAGGTAACAGATTCAGTTCGCTCAACAAATCTAATGTGCCTTTGGGAAGACGCTTGATCATCTGTAGATCTCCTTTGATGGTACCGAATTCTTCCATCATAGCCAAAGCCAAACGTTCTGCTATCTGTAGATCGCTACCGGAAGTATCTAGGCCGTACTCTTTCACCAGAGCCATCATCTTGTCTTTATCCCCAATACCGTAACTGGGAGATTCGCCTCTAGCAGTAGATAGTAATGTTTCCACAACTTCTCGCCCGTGGTCAGAGTGTGCTGCTGCTCCAGTGGCGATCTGGTCTAGAAGATTCCGTGCCACGATTAAATCAGCATCTGCTCCGCAAACTCCACGGGTCCGATCTCCGCCCATTACACGGCAAGGGCCCATGGCACAACGTTGACATGATACTCCTGATTCGCAGAACTTACAATGAGGCTGCTGTTTTTCTAAACGGTCCCAAACAGTTTCCACCCCTTCGTGCATGGCCTTGCTCAAGACCTGCTGTACGGATGGATCCAACGCCCTTTCTTCCACTTTCCTAGGAATATCCTCTTTTTTCAAACGTTCAGAAGATGTTTTTAAACACTCCACCAATATTATTTCAAGATTATCATTATCCATTTTATCAACCTTCCTGGCTCCCACTTGCGTGGTGCATACACGTGGCGTAGAGATTTTCTTAAGATTATTTTATACTATGTAAAGCCAAAATCGACACTTCGTTGATATTAGAAATGAATATAAAATCGATAAACTGTTAGAATACTGATTTTGAAATAGACTGTATAAAGTAATAAAATTTCTTCAACGTTCGATATTAATATAAAAATTAGAAAGGGGGAGCATGAGAATTTCTTCTCACACTCGTGTTTACATACCAATGTTCTTACGAAGGCGTTGTACAGAACACAGGTTACCTATCGTTAGGCCTTCTCGTTGCCGTCGTAGTAGGGTCCAGCATGGC
>CAYYMA010000093.1:0-3660 GCA_964472805.1 uncultured Methanomassiliicoccales archaeon
TGCGGTAACAAAGAGCAGAAGATTGGCCTGATGGCACTTTACTCTGATTGACCGTTACTAGAACGGTCTGCAAGACGCTAATGATGACCGCAACAATCCCGGCATTGGCTGGGCTCTTACCCCTTTCGAAAGGGGGATACTTCTTCTTTAGATTTTCTTTTTATACTATCTATGCAGTCCACAGAATGAATCATATGAAGACCGTTGAAGATTATATTCAGACCATACCAGATTTTCCTGCTAAAGGGATAATGTTCAGGGACATAACGACGGTCCTACAGGACGAGAAAGGATTCGCACTTTCTGTGGACGGCATCATCGATATGCTAGACGGCGTGGATTTTGACCTGATAGCTGGATCGGAATCCAGAGGTTTTATTTTTGGAGCCCCTGTGGCATATGCGATGAAAAAAGGATTCATCATCGTCAGGAAGAAAGGAAAACTTCCACGAGAAACGATATCACAAGAATACGATCTAGAATATGGCACGGCTACGTTGGAATTACATAAAGATTGTATAAAGCCTGGACAAAAGGTAGTCATCGTAGACGATTTGATAGCCACCGGCGGCACCACCGAAGCTATGATCAAGCTTATTGAGAAACTTGGCGGGGAGATCGTCAAGATTTGTTTCGTTATCGAGCTCGCAGGATTAGAAGGCCGTAAGAAATTGGACGGATACGACGTGGAATCTCTTGTGATCTACCCCGGAAATTGATTTTAAATATTGGCGGGTCGAATAAAAAATATGGCGACCCGCTAAATTTTTTACCTTTTTTAGATTCTGTTGTATGTAATTACAATGAACGTATAGTGGCTAAAAATTTGCTATCAGTTGTAAATACATCCAAATTTTATTTTGTAAAAATTCAACGGATATCAATTATTTATTCTATATTAAGTGTAAAATATGGCGGACCCCCCGGGATTTGAACCCGGGTCCTCGGCTTCGAAGGCCAACAGGATGTCCACTACCCCAAGGGTCCGTCGTTGTCGCTACGGTAGAGGGTTTATTTTTATTATCCGCTTCGAATGATGGTAAATAAGTCTTTATTAGCGTTCATTCATGTCTCAAAAATGGCAAAGGTCGTAATGAACCACGGGGCAGGCGGAGAGGCTATGCAAGAATTCCTCTCTAAACACATAATCTGTCACTTCCCTAAAGTCAAGTCAGAAGTTTCGCTGGATTCCATGGACGATTCTGCTGTTGTCGATGGTATCGTTTTCACTATAGACGGACACACGGTAAAACCACTTATTTTCCCTGGCGGAGATCTAGGAAAAATATCAGTCGCCGGAACTGTAAATGACATTTCAGTAATGGGTGCTGAACCACTAGCATTAGGATGTTCGACCATTATTGAAGAAGGACTCGATACGGACATCGTCGACCTGATAATGTCGAGCGCAGGAAGAACCTGTGTAGAATGTGGCGTTCCTATTGAAACTGGAGATACAAAAGTCGTTGAAGCCGGTGCAGTAGATAAAATGTTCATGGCTACTTCAGCGATCGGTCGGAGATCGAAATATCTTGATTCAAATTTTAATAAAGCTAAAGAATACAGAACGGTAACACATAACTGGTGCACCGATTCGAACGTCGCACCTGGTGATGCTATCATCGCATCTGGTTACATGGGCGACCACGGCATCGCATTGATGTCCTTCCGCGAGGGATACGGATTTGAAAGCGATATCAAAAGTGATGTTGCCCCCCTTAACAAGATGATAGAAAAAGCACTGAAGGTCGGCGGGATAACTTCTATGAAAGATTCTACCCGCGGCGGACTTGCGAACACACTTAACGAATTGACTTCTAAATCCCATGTTGGAATGGATATCGAATACACTTCAATACCTTTGAGAGATGGCGTAATTAACGCATGCGACCTGCTGGGTCTTGATCCACTAAGCATCGGTAACGAAGGTAAATGCGTTATAGCATGTGTTCCGGATATGGCCGATGAGATCCTAAAAGTAATAAGATCTACTCCAGAAGGAAAGAACGCTTCACTGATAGGCTATGCCAATGACGGTCGAGAAAGAGTGATACTTAAGACGGAAGTAGGCGGTAGAAGAATCTTGGAACCTCCTATCGGAGATCCGGTGCCGAGAATCTGTTGAGTAATCACGTTCATTTGAAATATGCGTACTTCAGTACTTTGGCTGAGCACATATGGTTACTTTCATACCTTTTCCTGGATATAGACCTGCAATTAAAAACGGAGAAACAATAAAGGAACGCATCAGCCCCCCATACGACGTTATCGATGCAAATTACCTTAAGGAACTTCAAAGCAAGTCTCACAACATAACAAATCTAACCTTAAATCCTGACGCGGATAAGAGATATCACGGATCCAGAAAACAACTGGACAGCTGGATTGCCGACGGTTACCTAAAACAGGACGAGGATTCTTTTTACATTTATGAACAAACCTTCCAGGATGAAGGTAAAACAATGGTTCGCACAGGCATCGTCGGACTTCTGAAAACAGAATCTTACGATGACGGTAACATTGTGCCACACGAAGAAACATTCTCTAAAGTGAAAGCAGACAGACTGAACCTATTGAGAGACATGGAAACCCACCTTGAATCCATATTCGGGATCCATGATTCGTTGAACCGCGAACTTCACCGCAAGATCAGGGACAACTCAACGTTGGTTTGTAGACATGTTGACGACGCCGGAGTAGAACACAGATACTCCCGCCTAACCAACGAAAAGATCTGTAACGAGATAACTTACGAATTAAGTCAGCAAAAGATGCTTATCGCAGACGGTCACCACAGATACGAAACCGCACTTGCATATTCACAGGAGAACCCTGGCGTGGAAAAGAAAGGTTACGTTCTTGCAACACTGGTTGCCGCTGATGACCCAGGACTTTCGATCTGGCCCACCCATCGTCTCGTAAAGACCGATAGTATCTCCGAAAAGAACGCGATAAATAAAATCACAGCAGCCTTGGAGACAAAGGAAGTTACCGAGAAAGAGATGATAAACGAACTCGGGAACTGGATGATGGGGCTCAGGTTCCGCTCTGGAAAGTGCTATCTAGCACGTTACTCGGGTGAAGGGCTTGAAAGCCTCGATACATACGTCGCACAGGAAAAGATACTAAAGGATATTTACAAGTGGGACGACGAAAAGTGTATTGTGGATTACGATGCCGAACTTGTTTCCACCATTGGGAAGATGGATGACGGCCGTTATGATCTGGCTATTATACTTAACAGGCCGAAGCTGACAGAAGTATGGGCCCTTTCTATGAGAGGTATGCGCATGCCTAAGAAAACCACGTTCTTCTACCCAAAGATCTGGTCTGGTTTCGTAATATACAGAATGATCTGAATCGTTCAACAGCAGTATCGCTCGTTCTGGTAGAGAATATAATGATCACTGGAACGAGCGTAATTATTTTCAACTTAACTAATAATTTAACAGATGAGAATAGTTACAACATTATTGGAATAATTCCAGAGTTCACGTAATCGTGATAAGACGACAAAGATAAGAGTTCTAAAAGGGCCAAACACACCCAGAATGATTGATACCCATCATAACGTAGTTTGAAAGCATAAGGGAAAATGGAGCCGTTGGAGGGAATTGAACCCTCGACCTGCGCATTACCAATGCGCCGCTATACCCCTTA
>CAYYMA010000094.1:0-1874 GCA_964472805.1 uncultured Methanomassiliicoccales archaeon
CGGCCGGATTTGAACCGGCGACCTTCGCCGTGTGAAGGCGACGTCATAACCCCTAGACCACGAGTCCGACGTCCCGATTAATACTGTGACCATATTTAACGCTCGCGTAAATGAGGAACAAAGATTAACATAGATAAATCGTTACACGAAACATGCCAGACTCTGACAATATATCTCAGGATACAAACGATGACGTACTTTTTCAAAGAGCTATTGATATTCTACTTTCAACAGAAAAGAAAGGGTATCCTAGTTTCGTCGGTGGATTGAAAATAGCTTCAGGTAAGGACTACAACCTTGCAAGTCCGATCGACAATTCGATCATATTCGGTAAATTCCAGATCCCTGAGGAAGGAACTGTTGCGATGGCCGTTGAATATGCAGAAAAGGCTTTCGCATCATGGTCGTCCAAAACTCAGGCCGAACGTTCGGATATATTCAGGGACGTATTGAAAAAGGTCAAGGTCCAGAGATACAAGCTTGCTGCATGTGTAATGATCAGTACAGGTATGATTATGCGCGATTGTCTCATCGAGGCCGATAGATTAGCCGAGATGATCGAAGAAGCATGTAATATCGAGGATGGAGCAGAATCTAGAGGTGTATGGGGTGTACTTTCAGAACACAATTCCTCGTTGGCATCTCCGGCAGGGTTTGCATCTATTGCTATGATAACCGGTAATACGGTTGTATCGTTACCTTCGATGAGATGCCCTATGCCCATGTTCATATTCAACAATATTTTACAAGACGCTGGACTTCCGGACGGGGTCTTCAATATTGTAATCTCAAGTGAACCGAAAACCGATAGAGAGTTGACGGACGATCCTACAATACGAGGATTAATCGCATCTGGAAGTGGAGACAGGATGGAAGATCTCATGTTCCTTCCTGTTGATGATGAGTTGAAGTTTGTCAACGAAATCAAAGGCATGAATCCCATCGTTGTATACAAGTCTGGAAATCTCAAAGTAGTGGCCGACAGCATAATCGAATCTGCATTCAGGAGTGCAGGTCAGAGGTTACATTCATGTTCAAAGGTCATCGTGACCGATGCTGAAAAAGGGAAATTGATCACCGCGATCAAAGAAGCCGTTAAATCCATCATCGTCGGAGATCCTGCCGATAGTAAGGTAAACGTAGGGCCGCTGATGTCTAAGGACGATCTTGTTAGGTTTGAAAATTATATAGAAGAATCTCAAGAGAACGTCATATATGGCGGCAGAATAGCTAAAAATCAGGATATGGAAAACGGTAGCTATGTGGAACCTGCAATAGTTGTTGGAATGATCGACGATTGTGAGCTAGGTAGCTATGACACCGGACTTCCAATATTGACTATAATTTCTGTTCCTAACTTCGAGGAAGCGATGGAAGAACTTGTGAATACGGAATGCGGGATGTCGGCTTCAATATTCTCCAAAGATAACGATGCCATAGAACAGTTTAAAGAGTTCGCAGAAGCTCCTTCAGTGAACATCAACAACGGAACTGAAAATATGAAGCCAGGCTTAAAGAAAGGTATGAAAATGTTCCTGCGTTGATCATGTACCTCGCATAACGACCTTCTTTACGAAAGGTTTCACGGCATCGTGCATTTCCCTTAGTTGCTTCTGTGAATATGGCTTGACCTTTCCTGCTTCAGGGTCCATAGTTATCCCAGGTCGGAATTGCTGTATACAGTAACGTTTTGCACCCCTTATAGATTCGGCTATTTCGACCATGTCTTCGATTGATACAGCCTCGGGGAACACAGTGGTCCTGAACTCATAGTCTATCCCAGATTCCATTATTATGCGTATACTTTCCTTTATTTTGGTCACGTCTTCATATCCGCCTGTTGCCACACTATATTTTTCAGGCACCAATGGAGA
>CAYYMA010000094.1:1974-3608 GCA_964472805.1 uncultured Methanomassiliicoccales archaeon
GGGTTATGACAAAACGGACAGGAAAAGTTACAGCCAGGAACAAATGCCATACATGCAACTTTACCATCCCAGTCCGAAAGAGTTGTTTTTATGAATCCTCCTATCCTCATGAGTTAGATATAGAAACTCAGAGTATTATTGATTACGGCACGGGTTTAATTAATATGAATATCGCAATATTGCCTTATGGCAATGAGAACAGTCCGTTTTTTTCCCAGTGGTAAGATTGTAGAGGTGGACGACACCCAAAAAATAACAGACGCATCCAATGCGGCAGGTATTGAGATAAAATTGCCCTGTGGCGGTAAAGGACGTTGTGGACGTTGCGGCGTGTATATCACTGAAACTCCCGAGGACGGTAGTGAGCCCGACCCGAACGGCATGGAACGTGTGTTGGCATGTCAGCATTTTGTTACTCGTGACATAGATATATTCATCCCGTACGACGAGCACGGACGTATCGTTGCAGGTGAAGACCGCAGAAAGATCTACGATGGTGAAATCGTCCCTATCGTTAAGGCACGTGGAAAGACACAGCTTGGACTTGCCGTAGATCTCGGTACCGCTGCAATAGCGGTGAGCGTTCTAGACCTAAAGACGGGTTACGAGCTTTATGCAACTGTAGGGGACAATCCACAGTCTTTCGCTGGTGACGATCTTGAATCTCGCAGGTCGTATGCGGACAAGATGGGTGGAGAAGTTCTTAGAAAGGCAGCTATAGACAGGATCAACGATTTGATGTTCACTTTCGTATCTGAACCCAACGACGTAAAGGCGGCGGTCATATCAGGAAAACCGTATCTGATGGAATCTCTGACTGAAGTGTGTAGCATGACTGGCGGTCCGTTCTGTCTTGGAGGCTCCGAACTAGGCCTCGATATGGCCAAAGATGCCCCGACATATTGTGTCAAAGAAATAGCTAAGGATGTAGGAGGAGATCTTATAGGCGGAATCATAGCATCCGATATGGACGTATCCGAAGAAAAGATTTTACTTATCGATATTGGTTCAACAGTACAGCTGGCACTTGGTAAAAAAGACTCGATAATCGTATGTTCTTCAGAGTCAGGTCCTGCATTGGACGGAGGTAACGTGACCTTCGGTATGACTTCATCCATAGGAGCCATCGACAGTGCAATATACAGAAATAGACGCATTAATCACACGGTCATTGGTGGAACCGTGCCTAGAGGAATATGCGGGTCCGGATTGATCGATCTTGTATCTCAGATGTTCATAAATAAGATCATAAATGCCGAGGGAAAGTTTACTAAAAAGGCCAAAGCCTTTGATTCAAAGGACGGTCTCGCTTACACGGTAGTAGGCGATATCTACGTGACTGAAGGAGATATCGCAGCGGTCATCAAAGCCAAGGCTGCTTCCTACGCTGGAATAATGACGCTTATGAAAGAAGCGGATGTCGATATCGAAATGATCTCAAAAATAGTTATTTCAGGAAGTTTTGGTAATTTCATAAATGTAGACAATGCGATCTCAATGGGAATGTTACCTGAGGTCGATCGTGACAAGTTCAATTATCTTGGTAACGCTTCGATGACCTATGCAAGGAACGCCATTCTTTCTGAAGATGTTCGTAGCCGTGCCGAGGCGGTACGTAAGGTCATAAAGGCCAT
>CAYYMA010000095.1:0-3554 GCA_964472805.1 uncultured Methanomassiliicoccales archaeon
GCTATGGTCCTAGATACGGAACCATCTCTTCAGCTTACTACTAGAGATGAACATTTCGGAGTTATCCGTGCACTTTGCGGAACCTGTAAAACTGAAATGGAGATCAAGGGAAGAGGACTGTATTGTCCAGAATGTAAATACTCCATGTCCAGGAAACTTGCTGACGATTATGGGAACGTTAAGTTATGAGCCACCAAGAGATTGAATGTCTTCGCGCCGAAATAACGGCACTCAAAACAGAGATCAAAGACCTAAAGGACATAGTCAGCGGACTCTATCTAATGATGGTCGACGAAGATGAAGCGGAAGGTTCCCCGATACAAACGGGGAGGTACCTGAACTGAAGCTCATCACATTATTATCGGGGGGGATCGATTCCCCTGTAGCTGCTTACGTTATGACCGAGGTCGGTGCGGAAATGATACTTCTTCACATGGACAATTCACCATACGAGGACGGACGTTCTTTAGATAACGTAAAATTACTTGCTGAGCAACTTAGAAAAGCTACAGGTCAAGAAATGCCCTTGTATTCAGCAAAACATGGTCCAACCCAGACCCGTATAAACGAAACCTGCGACGTGCGATATCAGTGCGTTATGTGTAAACATACCATGCAGCGTACAGCAAGAGAATTTTGTAAAAGTCTTGGCTGCGTCGGAATGGTCATGGGAGATTCGTTGGGACAGGTTGCTTCTCAAACTTTACGAAATATACGTGCAGAGAATACTGGATTAGATTTTCCTGTTCTTAGACCGTTGATAGGATATGATAAATTGGAGATCGAGGAGATCGCCAAGAACATCGGAACTTATGAAATCTCGATACGTCCCGCCGTCGGTTGTACTTTGGTCCCAAGAGGACCAGTTACAGATGCAGAACCTTACAAAGTAATTGAGTTCGACGAATTAGCGGGAACAGATGAACTCGTTGAGTCTTCGGTCGGATCCGTTGTACGAGTATCGTAATCAATAGAACGCAGGACAGTAAGTTATATCGTTCCTGTCGTAGAGCATATCCATTGTAACTCGGCTAATGTATCTGGCCTGTACGGCTGAAATATAAAGAGTATTCTCGCCAACAGGGATCTTGATGTCGTTGGTCTTGGGAACCTTCACCGTAGTAGGAACGAGTGCCGGACCGGTACACGCAGTACAGACACGATAATCTCTGTTCTCGGCCAATATTTTATTCTTAACATTTTCATCTACCGTGATAGGCATAAGCTCGACAAAGCTTGATGTTTTATTAAAATTGTTCTCTCCTAATAAAGAATTCTGCAAGGTCTGAGCATGGATCTTCTGTTGGTGCAGCGTCAATACCCTCCAATGTAGCTATTCGTCGGTCCAACAGTATCGCTGCTCCAACGTCTTCACTTGATCTAATAATCCGTCCGATCGCCTGCCTTATCCTTCGGGTGGCCGGAATCTTTGATGCATATGTAAATCCATCACCGAAACGTATCTCACAGTATCGAGTGAACGCCTTATGCTTGGCAGTTGGTCTTGGATACGGAATACCGATGATGATAGCAACCTCTAGTTCCTTATCAGGAAAATCTAGACCTTCGCTTATCCGTCCGCCTGTAACTGCAAAAAGAACGCTGTGCGGCGTACTAGTAAAACCTTCCACAGCCTCCATAAGGTCCATCTGGCTCATTCCTCTTATTTCGTAAAATATGTCCTTACCGATGCGTCCTGGTACACCGTCACGTATGAATATATCCATCAATTTGTACGAAGGAAAGAACACGGCCGTGTTACGATTTGTGCATTTTGCTAACTCGATCGTTCTATTTTCCAATCTTATAACGTTATCGATATCGCTCATATCGTCATATTTAGTTGAAACATCGGTGACGTATCTCACAAGCAAATTCTCCGAATCAAATGGAGAACCAAATATTTTTACTTCGGCGTTTACAAGACCCAGTTCCTTTGCATAGTCTTCCAACGGTGCCAAAGTTCCTGACATATGTATCGACGAATGACATTCTGTTAAGGGGAACGAAGCCTCCCTAGGATCCATGCAATAGACCTTTAGTTTGGTGTTCTCGTGATCTACCACAAGTCTAACGAAGAAACCATCTTCTGTAGTGTACCAGTGATGAAGAAATCGTCCTAATGAACCAATGTATGTTCTAGGAAGTTTCTTTTTCTTTTTCTTAGATTCCGTTATTATCTCGCCTATATCGACCAAGGACATGATTATATTGGATATCGTGCGAGAACTCGTTGCTAAACGTTCCATAAGCTCGTCTTGTAAAAAATATGGAGGAACTAGACCATCGTCCTCGATCAGATATTCTCTAGCGGTCTTGATAACGTCACTCATGACGCCAGTAAAATCTGTTACTTTGAAACCTTCGTCGACCTCTGGGTCTCCCCATTCCTTCGCCTCTTTTTCCGCAAGTTCCAATGCTTTGAGACTGTATTCAGCAGTCATTACTTCCCTTAAGTAGTCAGGAAGATTGTGTGCCTCATCGACCACCAGGATCATGGAAGAGATAGGAACACCTACCCATTCAACAAAATGATAGAATATCCCAGGCATGAAAACAAAAGGATACGGTGCTATGATTACGTCCGCATCCGGCAGAACGTGTTTCATCAATTCATAAGGACACAATTCGCGTTCTCTACAATACACTTCAAGATCCTCTTGGGTCGGGTGTTCTTTACGTATATATTCTGCAATACTGGCTATTTCAATGCTCTCCACCTTCGAATAGTATTTACAAGCACAGACGCCGTTCTCTTTACGCTTGTATTCGGAACATAATTTTGATAGCTCATCAGGAGTTCCAGTAGAAAGTTCAGGATCGTCGGCCATCATTGGACAGGCAGATGCTTTTCTACCTTGTAGAGGAACACACAGTAATGGAAGTTTTTTAGATATCCTGGCACATTCAATGACAACCTGTTTTTGCTGAGACTTCGTTCTAGTTAGATAAACAACTTTACAGCCTGTAGACTTAGAAGCATCTATAGCCGCAGAAAGGGACGATACTGTTTTACCCGTACCCGTACCTGATTCTATTACCGCTGTGCCTCCCATTATGGAGACCTCACGGAGAAATTTAACCATATCTTCCTGACTGTCTCTATAAGTGTAAGGAAAAAGGTCCATGGGGGTGTACCCCCATGGAAGTAAAAAGTGTTGTTGACTCAGGATCTCTTCCAAATATCGTCAGGAAGTTCGTCGTATACTGTATCTTCGACTTCGACCTCAACTTCTTTGATTTCTATGTCTTCAATCAAAGCCTCGATCCTCTTCTTTCTGAAGAGCCAGAAGTGTATCCTCCACTCTCGTCCATCGTACAGGGTGGTCTCCTCACGCTCGGTAGTAAGTATACCTGCATCCTCGAGCATATAGAACGCGTCGCGGTCCTCGGGCTCAAGAATATTATCTATTATCCTATCGGAATATCCAAAAAAGTTTAAAACGTGAAGTGCCAGCAGATACGCTTCTTCTTCTTCCATCTCTCTGTTCGCTTCGCGTATTCCGTTCCTGATAGCTTGTGTAAGCTCTTCGACCGTTATTGTTACTTCCATG
>CAYYMA010000096.1:0-3442 GCA_964472805.1 uncultured Methanomassiliicoccales archaeon
ACCATCGTCATTAACAGTTAACGAACCATCCGTATTGATCTCTATTTCGACATTCTTGGCATATCCTGCCATGACTTCGTCGATACCATTGTCGACGACTTCGAACACCAAGTGATGAAGGCCGCGAGCATTGGTACTGCCAATATACATTCCCGGCCTTTTTCTTACGGCCTCAAGACCGTGCAGAACGGTGATTCCGTCCTGATCATAAACTTCCTTTACCCCATCCATGTAGAACAGCTCCGCATTGTATTCACAGTGCTAACGATTTTCGTAGGTCCTGTCCGTATATATACGCGCGTATATCACGCACGCGCGTAATAAAAACGAAACCAAAACTACGGGAACGCTGAAATAAACGTACGCGGTTTGACGACACGATATCAAATGAGCACCATTATGGAACAGGCACGAAGAGGTGGGAACGCTCCTTTGGTGCGTACTATCGCTGAAAAGGAAGGAGTCAGGGAAGAATTCATCAGAAACGGTATCGCCTCTGGGCGTATCGTCGTACCCTGTAATCCAATACATGACCCAGAGCCTGCCGCTATCGGAGAAGGACTCAGTATAAAAGTAAACGTCAACCTTGGAACCTCAAGGGATATCGTAGACTTAGAAAGCGAATTGGAAAAACTTAGAGTATCGTTGAAATACGGTGCCGATTCCATTATGGACCTTAGTACCGGCGGAGACATTGATGTCATAAGAGCCAGACTTCTAAAAGAGTGTCCTGTTATGATGGGATCTGTTCCGATATATCAGACTGGACTGACGGCTGCAAGAAATAACGCCGTCGTCGACATGAACGAAGACGATATATTCAACGGAATAGAGAAACATGCAAAGGACGGAATGGATTTTATGACCGTCCATTGTGGAATAACTCGAGAAACCGTAAAATGGCTTCAAAAATCTGACCGGCTCATGGACGTCGTATCTAGAGGAGGCTCATTCCTCACCGCTTGGATACTACACAACGAAGAAGAAAACCCGCTTTTCAAAAATTATGATTATCTGCTAGAAATGGCCAGAAAATATGAATTCACTTTATCCCTGGGAGACGGTTTTAGGCCTGGTTGTATAGCAGATGCATCCGATCAAGCACAGATTTCCGAACTTATGACTCTGGGTCATTTGGTTAAAAGAGCACGTGAAGCAGGAGTTCAGTCCATGGTAGAAGGACCAGGGCACGTTCCCTTGGACCAAGTAAAAATGAACGTCGAGTTGGAAAAAAGCATGTGTGACGGAGCACCGTTCTACGTCCTCGGTCCCCTTGTGACTGATATCGCTCCAGGATATGACCATATTGTAGGCGCGATAGGCGGTGCCGTAGCAGCACAGGCCGGAGCAGATTTCCTTTGTTACCTTACGCCAGCAGAACATCTTTCGCTTCCTGATGTAGATGATGTAAGAGAAGGTGTGATTGCATCAAAAATAGCGGCACATGTAGGCGACCTTACAAGAGGTAGAGGGCGGGAAATGGATGATACTATGGCTATGGCCCGCAAAAAATTAGATTGGGATACCATGTTCGAAGTCTGTTTAGATCCTGATAAGGCTCGCGAATACCGCCAAAGAGGATGTACCGAACATAAGGACGGATGTTCTATGTGCGGTGACGTGTGTGCTGTCAAGATCGTCAACCAATACCTTAAAAAGGGCGGAAAGGACGGCTGTTGATATGGCAATACACCCTCTCGATGGCAATATGCCAGAAAGTGAGAAGGTGAAGTTCTGGGATGTTTTCGCTGAAACATATACGTCCGAACAACAAGGCAACATGCCTCAGCGTATAGTAGAGTGGCTCAATGAGATTGGCGTCGTCAGTAATGATAAAGACGTATTGGAGATCGGTAGCGGCCCTGGTACGTATTCGTTGATAATGTCTCATTTTTCAAAAACGGTTTCTTGCCTTGATTCCTCAGGTAAGATGTTAGACCGTCTCTTTGATACTGCAAAGAAAAAGGGGATTGATAATTTAGAAAGAATTGAAGCAGATTGGAATACCTTTGATACTGAACGACGGTGGGACACCGTGGTTTCTGCACTTTGTTCTGGTCTAGGAACACCTAGGTCAATAGATCAAATGGATTCCCTTTCTAAAGAAAATTGTGTCCTGATATCATGGATAACAAACCACGGGGACGAGCTTCAATCCGAAATATGGTCAAAACTAGGTAAGGATTACAGCTACAGGAAAAGAAGCACCGACGATATCGAGGGCATGCTCGGATCTTCTGGTCGGGTTATAGAAAGTCGCCAATTCTCGGATGAGATAAGTATCGAAATACCTGTTGAAGAAGCCGTAAGAAAACATACGGGTACATTCTCAGTTTTTGGGCTTGAAGAAGAAGCCCGTGTCGTCACAGAAGAGATACTGGCACATCGGTCCGTGAACGGCGTTTATAAATATCGTGCGGTCAACACGCTCCGTGCCACGGTATGGAAACCGCTTAGAATGTAAATGGAGCCACTGGAGGGAATCGAACCCCCGACCTACGGTTTACGAAACCGTCGCTATACCGCTAAGCCACAGTGGCGTATAAAACGCAAATGAGCTACAGCTTTTAAATGTTTACACGGACCCTGTACGGAACCGAGAGAACATGTCCTTAAAGACGACCGCATCGGCCGATATCTCTGGCGATTCACATATGAATGTGCATTCCTGATTTGAATCATTCAGAACGTTTGCTAAAAGTTGCATATCCGGCTGTTTTGAATCCAACGTGAGATGTTTCTTCTCTCCTCTATCACCGAATTCTATACCACTGATATGGAAATGTGCAATGTCTCCACATAATGGGAAGAAATCATCTATCAAGTCCTGCATATCTTTCTGGGTTTTCAAAGAACCGCCGTTCCTTGCATGAACATGTGCCACATCCAATACCGGACGTACACCTTCTACACTTTCCATGACCTTTCCGATCTCGTCGAGTGTACCGAACTGACCTTTCTTTCCCATGGTTTCCACACCAAGAATGACGTCGTCTATCCCTTCGTTGTCCAAATTATTCTTACATGTAGTAAGACCTTTGATAACAGAATCCAAAGCCGTCTCAGGATGTTTCCCATAAGATGCAGCATGTATAACGATCAGATACGCTCCCATATTATGAGCTACCCGGGCAGTATCCATGACCCATTCCACGCTTCTATCCCGTGTCTCTTGACTGTCTGAATTAAAACTTATGAAATAAGGGGCGTGACAAGATAACCTGATATCAAGTTCTTTAGCGGCCTCACCGATCTTTATAGCTCGTTCTTCGGAAACACGTGCTCCCCGTACGAGTTCGACCTCGAGAGCATCTAGTCCCAGTGATCTAGTGTATTCCAAAGAGCCGAAGGCCGTCTTGCCTTCTGGTGGGTATCCTGCAGGTCCGAATCTCATACTTCTGAGACTGCCATCTTTATATTTTACGTTGCCTAAATAAAAAAT
>CAYYMA010000097.1:0-3426 GCA_964472805.1 uncultured Methanomassiliicoccales archaeon
ATGTTTTCACAAAGAGCTTATGTGATAGTTTCCACACGAAAACCTGAAGAACCAATTTTACAAACCGCTTTATTTTCCTGGACTTTGCTTATCAGTTTCGGTGTTCTTCTTTTATAAGACTATAAGGTACTCTTTTTTCAAGGATACGGAGGATGAGAAGAAATAATGATGAGTAAAAAAACCACATTGGATGATTTTTTCGTCGAAGATATTTATGTGCTTGATACTGAGACAACAGGTCTTAAGGGTGCGCCTGACGACGTTATTGTAGACATTGGTGTGTGTAAAGTGGATATAAAAAGTGGAACGGTAAAACCGGTCTATTCATCTGTCGTTGGATATGACACATCGAAGTGGAATGATTATCGACGTAACGCATGGATATTTGATAATACTGATTTGACTTTAGACATGGTCCACTCTGCACCACCGTTCAGCAAGGTTCTTGAGGACATATCTGCTTTGTTAAGTGGTAACAGAGTCACTTCGTACAATACAGAGTATGACATGGATAAGTTCCTTTATCGTGATCCGTGGAGTATGAAAGGTCAGTTCACGTTATGTACGGACATAATGAAGGCGGCCATGTACGTATGTAAAGTTCCAAGTCAATACTACGGTAGAGAATATCAATATCCTAAACTGGATCTCGCTTACTCAACGATAACAGACGGCGATCCTGCAGGTATAGGCGGTAAACAGGACCATCGTGCTTTGTCTGATGCTATGGTAGCATCACACGTTATGATACAGATGTATCGTGATGGTACTTATTCTCTATGAAGGATATCGTTCTGAATGACGCCGTCTTCTTCCATGCTTTTAAGAACTTCTTCATCCAGTTTTTTATCGAACCATCTCTCAGTATAATCTGATAGGAATGAAAATATTCCACTACGTAATACGGCCCTGGTCGTAAAGAACCAAACCACAACAAGACCGATGATCGGCAGATAGTATTCTGGCGGGAAGACCGCGGTCCAAAGGAATTCAATTACGAATCCCTGAGTTAATGGTATGAAGAATAAGCCAAAGAACAGCAAGAGTAACAATGCAACGAGTATTGTTGGTTTCCTATCATCAATGACCTTACCATTAGTAGAGAAGAATCTGTGCAACGGCTGGACCATCAAAAGTACAAGCATCCCTGAAAGGATCATAAAGAAGAACATAGCGTTGCGTGCGTTGATTTCCGCTATATCGTTTTCAAAACTTTCTACGGTGGCTCTAATTCCTTCTAAATCTAATCTTTTTACTAATTCTTCGTAACTGATTCCTGCAGATTGAGCCATGGCTTCATAATCTATGTTTATGAACGATCCTGTGCCAACATAGAATATTACGTAAACTATGAGTCCGAATATACCAATCATTATGGATGTCGGAATCGCAAAGCGTATAACTTCAGGTAATACGCGATCTTTGTTAACATCTGGTTTCGCCCACAAGGTCATCAAGAACGCTGCAATGGATACGGTCATAAAAGCGTACAAAGTGTTCTGGATCGGCTGTAAAGGTGCGTTGCGGAAAAGCAACATGGTGAATAGGAGAAAAACTACAAGTGTGAAGTTCCTAGTAAGATATATCTTTAATATATCCCTCATCCCAGTGACCGTTCTACGTCCTTCATTTAGTGCTTTAGGTAGTGCAGAGAAGTTGTCATTCATCAGGACCATGTCCGCTGCTCCACGAGTGGCCGCACTTCCACTTTCCAGTGCAATGCCGACCTGAGCAGATTTTATTGCTTTGACGTCGTTAACTCCGTCTCCGACCATGGCAACATATCTGTTGTTCATTCTTAGAGTGTCTATTATGGTTTCTTTTTGATCAGGCTTCATGCGTCCGAATATGTTCGTTGACATAATGGCATCCGTTTTTTCTTGTCCGTGTAAAGCATCTAGGTCATCCCCAGACATTATATTCCTTTCACCCGGTATGTCTGCAATATTGAACAAAGCTTCGACGGTCTCCGGATCATCTCCTGAGATGACTTTGATGTCGATGTTGTTCTGCATGAAGATTTCCATCGTTTCTCTACAATCAGGGCGAATTTCATCCGCCATCGCTACGACGCCTATAATCTTCAGATTATTCTGGATTTTTGGTTCTTCTCCATCAAACAATGTGCCTATACCTTCACAGATGACTATGCTTCTTAATCCCTGTTTGGACATCAATTTAACTATTTCAGAAACATCCATTTGATCTTCGACGTTTCCTTTTAAGGTGCTCCATGCACCAACATATATTGTGTGTTCGATTCCGTTCTTCTTTACACGTATCGCACTGTACTTTCTTTCTGATGAGAATTGTATCTCTTCAATGAGATCACTTTCTTCCGAACCAAACGTATCGTCCAACACTTCTACTGTTCTGTTGCGGCTGCCTGTTGCACCAGTGAACAGGCGTATGTGATCCCGGGCGCTTTCCTCGTCGATCTTGAACTCTATGCTTCTGAACAACAAGCGGTTGCTAGTTATGGTTCCCGTCTTATCCATACAAACAGTATCTACATGGCTCATGGATTCGACCGAGTTTGATCTTTGAAGCAAGACGCCTGTGTCAACCATCCTTACGGCCGCGATCATATATGTCAGAGTAATAAGAAGGAACAACGCTATAGGCACAATGTCCAAGATGATCGCAGCTGCTTTCAGTTCTTGTACAATCGATGTGAATTCTCCGAGTATAAACTTAATGAGCATGTAAATGATCAGAATTATTCCTGCGACGGATATCAATAGTTTCGTAACTGCAGATGTCTCTAGCTGCAACGGAGTTTTCTTTCTTTTGTATTTACGGGCACTAACCAACATGTTTGATGCAAACGTATCGGGCCCTAGTGCAGTAACTCTGAAATAAGATTCGCCGGTAATACAGTAAGAACCTGAGAATATAGTATCGCCAACGTGTTTCCTTACTGAGCTGGATTCTCCAGTCAAAGCAGCTTCGTCCATTTCCAGGGAACGCAAATCTATATCTCACCGTCCACCAGTACTTGGTCTCCTGCTACAAGATGAACAACATCATCCATGACGATCTCGGATTGATCGATGACGACATCCTGGCCATCCCTGACCACTGTGACCATGGGCCTCATCTGTATAGCGATACTATCCAGTCTACGTTTGGCTCTTATTTCTTGTATCGTAGAAACTAGAATATTGAGGGCTATTATCCCAGTGGCCGATAGGGCACTGTAAAGGTCTCCTGCAATGAACAGCAGTACGCCTAGAATCATAAGAATTAGATTGAACCAGTTCAGGAAATTCTCGACAAATATGTCTTTATAACTTCGACTTACAGTCAATTCAACAGAATTTATGAGGCCCGCTGTCTTACGTTGTTCAATATCATCGGCATTTAAGCCGTTAATCCCCATAGACCCCCAATCCAATTCCTTTATTAAATAGCCTGTATGTAAGA
>CAYYMA010000098.1:0-3424 GCA_964472805.1 uncultured Methanomassiliicoccales archaeon
AACCTGCCATCTGCGACAAGTTCAGCATCGAACCACGAGCACCGGCCTTGGCCATAATGACCGCCGGATTGTCCATACCTAGATGTTTTCCTGCTACGGTACCAGCTTCGTCACGTGCCTCACCTAGTTTCTTCATGACCTTGACTTCAAGAGTTTCTCTTAAAGAACGTCCGGCCATCTGTTCGAGTGTACCTTCTTGATACGACTCGACAAGCCTGGAAACTTCATTTATACATTCTTGACTGTAGCTGTTGATCTGTAAAACAGCTTCTTCAGGAATATCTTCGTCTCCAATACCTGTGCTGAAACCGTGGTTCATAAGTGCTCCCAAAGCAAGTCTGGTAACGTTGTTGATGAACTTTGCAGCCTCATCTGACCCGTAATCACGAGCAACACGGTCAACGATCTTTCCCTTGCTGTTACCTATCCCTCTTACATCGATAGTTCCGTATAGAAGCTGCGAATCGCGTATCTTTACATACGCATCGAACTCACATTCTTCTTTCTTGCACGGTTTACAGTTCTGGCAGATATTAGCCTTGAAGGTCGTACGGAATCCTTTCGGAAGCACCGAGGAGAACAGTTGTTTTCCTGTCCAATAAGGCTCTCCGTTATCGTCGATCATTGGTTCCGGCATCTCAATACCAGGCAACTTGAACATTATGTTCGTTGCTTCAGCACGATTGAAATGGGGGTTGTTGTGCGTAAGGAAATATGCTCCCGTTATGTGGTCATGAATAGCACCGATGATTGGGCCTCCATACCTTGGCGAGAGTACGTTCTCCTGTACCTGCATAAGAATGCATGCTTCAGCACGAGCTTCTTCGGACTGAAGAACGTGAAGGTTCATCTCATCCCCGTCGAAGTCCGCGTTGTACGGTGGACAAACACACAGATTGAATCTGAACGTACGTCCATCCATGATCCTGACACGGTGTCCCATCATGGACATCCTGTGTAGCGAAGGCTGTCTGTTGAACAGAACGATATCGCCGTTAACAAGCTGTCTTTCAACTATGTAATCGACTTCCAATCCTTCTGCTACGTCTTCCGCGTTACGTTCTGTAACACGTATCCTTCTTCCGTCGGATCTTATAACGTAATTTGCTCCAGGCACATATCCGCCCGAATCTTGAACGGGGGATGTTCCGCCAGCAACCAACGCTTTCATTGTTTCGAGATTGTTCTCGTTAACGTATACCGGTATCGTTAGTTCTCTAGCTGCGACCTCGGGTATACCTAGTTCGTTGATAGAAAGCATAGGATCCGGCGAAATCACTGTACGAGCAGAGAAGTTCACACGCTTACCTGAAAGGTTCGATCTGAAACGTCCCTCTTTACCTTTCAATCTCTGTGAAAGGGTCTTGAGTGGACGTCCGGACCTGTGCCTCGCTGGCGGGATTCCAGATGTCTGGTTGTCGAAATATGTTGTTATATGATACTGAAGCAGTTCCCAAAGGTCCTCTACTATCAGCTGTGGAGCACCCGCATCGCGGTTCTCCCTCAGTCTCTGGTTGATCCTTAGGATATCCACTAATTTGTGAGTAAGATCGTCCTCTGATCTATCACCAGAATCCAACGTAATTGACGGCCTTACAGTCACAGGCGGTACCGCTAGTGCTGTTAATACCATCCATTCAGGCCTGCACGTCGAAGGATCGAACCCTAACGTGACCAAGTCTGTGTCCGTAATGCGTTCGAGCCTCTCGCGAACTTCCTTAGGAGTAAGCTTGTGGTTATCGTCCACTTCACGGAACGTTGTTGGTTTGTCCAATTTTATTTTGATCTGTTCGGCACTACAATATGGGCAGAGACCTTTGGTGGATGCTCCTTTCGCAGTTGTCTTAGCGAAGTTTTTGACATCCATGGTGTCTCCTCCTAGCTCTTCCATACGCTCGATGTCGCTCATCGTTGCAGATATCTGTTCTGGCGTCAGCATAAGCCTTCCGCAGGAGCGGCAGGTGCTGTCCAAAAGCATCTTGATATCCTTGATGAATCCAACATGGATGACCGGTAGAGCCATATCGATGTGTCCGAAGTGTCCAGGGCACTCGTCGACCTTGTTACCGCATGTTTTACAACGTAGTCCAGGTTCAATGACACCCATACGTGGATCCATAAGACCCATGTCTATGGGGTAACCTTCATCGTCGTAAGTGTCAGCGGTAATGACCTTGGTGGCGGACATCTTCCTTATCTCCTCTGGGGAGACGCAGGAAAATCTGATCGAGCCGATCCTCTTCGTGATACCTCTCATCATCTTAAGTCCTCCAACTGAAGCCTCATAGCTACACCAAGTGACAGCAATTCATCCATTAGCAGTTTGAATGCGTAAGATGTCTGTACCAGGTGTATATTGGCCGTGTTCTTACAGACCGGGCAGTAAAGACTGCCGAATCTGTTCATTATGGCGACGTGTCCGCACTTCGGGTTACCGCAGACGTATTGCTGGGTTCCGTCAGACTGGTCGAGCAGACGGTCTTTGATGACCATTGCCGCTCCGTGACCGATCAAACAGTCACGTTCCATCTCACCGAATCTGAGACCTCCCTGTCTGGAACGTCCCTCTGTCGGTTGACGGGTCAATATCTGAACTGGTCCTCTAGAACGTACGTGGAGTTTTCCGCTGACCATGTGGTGCAGCTTTTCGTAATAGATTACTCCAGTGTACACGTCCATCTGGATTATGCGTCCAGTGGTACCGTCGTACATGATTTCTTTCCCGTCGTTCTTGAATCCATTTCTAATAAGTCCATCACGGATCGATTCTTCTTTCTCACCTGAGAAAGCAGTACCGTCCACCAGACGGCCTTCCATGGCTCCGACCTTTCCGGCGATCATTTCTAACACGTGACCAATGGTCATACGTGAAGGGATACCGTGGGGGTTCACCACTAGGTCAGGAGTGATTCCCTGACATGTGAAAGGCATATCGCACTGGTCTACCAGTTTACCGATAACTCCCTTCTGTCCGAATCTGGAACAGAATTTGTCACCTAGCTCGGGAATCCTCTGGTCCCTTACTTTGACACGTACAAGTCTCGAACCGTTCTCTGATTCAGTTATCATTACCGAATCAACGAATCCAGTCTCTCCTGGTCTTACAGTTACGGAAGTTTCTCTTCTCTTCTGAGGAGTCAGGAAATCTGTCTCCTCTTCTAAGAATCTAGGTGGTGATGTTTTTCCTACCAGGACGTCACTTCCTGTGATGTCCGCTTCAGGATAAATCAATCCATCTTCGCTCAGTGATGCATACGAAAGATCTGTACGAGCGCCCATTATGTCTGCGGACGGAATTTCGAAATGATCTTCCTGACCTCCAGGGTAGCGACGCTCTTCAGAGCGGTATGATCTTAAGAACGTCGAACGTCCCAATCCTCTCTGAATGGAACTCTTGTTCATGACCAACGCATCTTCTATGTTG
>CAYYMA010000099.1:0-1831 GCA_964472805.1 uncultured Methanomassiliicoccales archaeon
GGTCCGAATCTCATACTTCTGAGACTGCCATCTTTATATTTTACGTTGCCTAAACAAAAAATGTATTATTAATAATATTTATTATTCTTATAATAATATCTGGGTCTTTTTATTATAATACATTTTTAACAATTTTTCTTATTTTTCTTAAAACGTATTTGTTAGCAAATAATTATTATACAGAACACATCAGAGCTTCATGAAGATCCAGATGGATGTTGCTCTTGACCCGACATTAGGATGCAGTCAAGCACACCGATGGCATAAGACAGATAACGTATGGAAAGGGGTCCTCGGCAACAACGTGATTGAATTGGTTCAGACGGAAGACGGATTCCAATGTAAAGGATGTGAAAAGGACCGCATTCTAGAATATTTTCGTTCGGACGACGACCTATCCTCAATAATGAATGAAATCTCAGAAAAAGATAAACATGTTGCAAAACTCGCTGCAGCATGTCCGGGATTAAGAATACTGAAACAGGACGTATGGGAATGTACGGCGACGTATATTCTTGCAACCAACGCCAATGTTAAACGTATTGCAAAAATGGTCGAATCTGTATGCGATATGTACGGCACCGATTTGGGAAACATCAGGACGTTCCCTACACCAAAGCAGATACTTGACGGGTGCGAGAACATAGGGGAATGTAAATTAGGATATCGCGAAGACCGTTTCTTAGAATTTGCTAGAAAGGTAGACGACGGTACCTACGACCTTGAGTCATTCAAAGATCTGAGTTATTATGCCTGTATCACAGAACTGAAGAAAATAAACGGCATCGGACCAAAGGTCGCCGACTGTGTAGCAATTTTTGCATATGGTCATCTTGAATCATTTCCAATAGATGCTCGTATCTCAAAAGTCATGAAAGATATTTACGGAATCGAAGGTAAATACGATGTGGTAGCGAATGCAGGACGCAACATATTCGGAAGATATGCAGGATATGCACAAGAACTACTGTATCACTCGCAGAACATTCTGTAATTAACGTTGGGATCGGGCAAGGCACACTTTGGCGGACTGTATCCTGTGTATTCTTCGTAGATCTCGGCTAACATACCGCAGCCCTTCACAACACAACACAGCCTGCACATTTCCGTGGCGAAATCTGTGCCTTCTTCAACAATCCTACTTGATGATTTTTTGACCTCTTCAAGAAATTCACCGTAATACTTGCTGTTTTTGATTATCTCGCTCTCTCCGCGCTTTTTCTTAATATATTGTGATATAGCCGCGTCGGTTACTTCGAATTTTCTTGCAACTTCCGCTTGTTTCATTCCATGTCCGACGACCAGCTCCTTAGCTATTTCTCTGCGGATTGTGGGTAAAACATACCATACAACGATCTCACATGGAATCTTCATAACTTAACGATAGTTCAATTGTTATAAGTCATTTACGTGTTAGAGCACCGGGGTTGGACTTAAGGTAGAATTCAACAGCGTCCCAATCTTCATCCTGATCTTTGGTTTTGGTCTGTTCCATCGTTACCCCGAGGGATCTTGCTGTATCACTGAGATACTTATACGCACGATCAGATCCTTTGAAATCGTCAACCTTCGAACCTGCATACGTAGTTTTACCAGTAAAGGATCCAATTATTTTCGTACCACTTATTACAACGGAATTGCTCTGACCCGATTCTTCCTTTATGAAAGGTCTTATGAATACGTGAAGGTTATCTTGGGAGTTCAATATGAATGTGCCAGTGTGTATTTTTTGAGTCTTATCCACGTCTTTGGAAAGCATCCATCTTACCATAGGATCGTCCTTGATAAGGAAACCTTTCTTAAGATATCCGTCCTTCTCTAACAATGCCAA
>CAYYMA010000099.1:1931-3354 GCA_964472805.1 uncultured Methanomassiliicoccales archaeon
GAAAGTATCAATTTCTCTTCTTCAGTAAGCATGTCGTCTTTTGCAGCCCTGTATATCTGTGCGAACTTCTGTGTAGTATAACCAATGTAATTCGGGAACAGTTTGGCCTTAAGGAGATACCCCCGAGCTTCCTGTTTTTTAATTGTCGTTTTATCAAGAACTCTTGTGTAGATCTCCTGATCTCCCCGTATATATCCACGAGCTTCAACGGCGTTCATGACCGTCGAGTACTTATCATTCTCACCTACACGTTGTTTTTGGAAAATGTAGCTTAGATGTTCTTCATCGTTCATAGTATACTGAACAAAGTTCCCTTTTGCATAGAAACCGTTAACGAATAAGTATCCAGAAGATTTCAGTATCTCGACTGTCTCTGCTTCGAGTACCGCCGCATCCTTCTCCATTATTTCGCGGATACGAACGATGTCGGTATTCTTCATGTGATAGAATTCCATCATGTCGTCGATCGCTTCTAACGCCACAGGCAACATGTCCGCGGAATCGAGATCGAAAGCACGGATATCTATGCATCCAGACATCTCCCACATCTCCAATGCACCGACTATTATCGAGCCTTTGATCAACGGATAAATCCATCTGTCGCCGTAACGTGCTGAAAGTTCTGCCCATTTAGAAGATATGGCAGGATCCCACATGGTGCACAGACGGATCTTTACTTCGTGATCAGCTATACTTTCCAATTTAGGTATCTCATCTTCAAAAACGTACATTGGAGTATGTGAATCCCCGACGATTATCTCGGATGCTTGGATCTCGTCCATTAGTCTTTTTGCATCTTCTGGTGCGATATCCAACATGAACCTTAACGCTTGGATCGGCATCGGGCCGTAAGCACGTACCATTTTTGCTGCGAGTTCCTTAAGAGGATCGTCTCCCACCGGACCAGGGTGGAAGATCTCGTATACGTTCTCAGCCATCCCGTCCTCTCGGTCACCGAAGGCTCTGACAATCTTTAACGAACGATCAAGTCTGAAAACAGCTGCCTTCAATGCTTCTTTTTCCATCTCCACAACGTTAGTGAGCTGACGGGACGTAACTGTGCCTGAATGTTCGATTGCCCTTAATACCGCCTCATCCCCCGGCTCGGTCTCATCGAACTTAAGGAAAGCTAGACTTGAAGCATCTTCGGCAAGAACATATTTTATGCGCCCTCGAGTGAACCTTCCTAAAAGAAGACGTCCATCTTCACGCATCGCATTCCATTCTTCTATGTTGAAATCCTTAACGCGACTGAACACATCGACTGCACTTCCTGCGGATACGTAGAATTTAAAATATTCTGTTATGTTCGAGAACTCACGGCCTTTGGTGGAACGATAATCTTCAACGGTTTCAAAACTGTAAACGTTTTCTTTACCCGAGCGAAGTCTCAACCGGTCGTCCTTGAGCATATACTGGTCGT
>CAYYMA010000100.1:0-3268 GCA_964472805.1 uncultured Methanomassiliicoccales archaeon
TCATCCACGTCATTTGATAATTTTTTCTTTTTATGTTAAACGTTATATACGTTCAGCATTTTGGATTATTGATGACTATACAGCAGATAGGCTCGTTCGTTCCGTATGATTCTAATATGTTTTTATTGATCGGAGAGCGAACGATGCTGATCGATACAGGTTCCGGTGCATTTTCCGGACCGATAATAGAGCATATTTCCAATATTTTGAACGGAAAGAAGCTTGACGCCATTGTTTTGACCCATCGACATTATGATCATGTCGGTGGACTAAAGGATATGGTGCCAGCATTCCAATCTACTGTGTTTGCCGGCTCTAAAGATGCCAAAGCGATACAGGAGGGAGGCGACGATAAGATTTCTGGAGTGAATCTATCTCCGTGTCCAAGTAAGGTCCATGAGCTTTCTGAAGGGAACGTTATCGATCTTGGGGGACACATGTTGGAAGTCATTGAGGCTCCAGGTCATACGGTAGGGGGAATATGTCTTTACGATCAAGTTACGGGTTCATTGTTCTCTGGCGATACGGTTTTCGCTGAGGGAATCGGACGTACGGACTTCGAAGGTGGGGACATAAATAAATTGCGTTCATCCTTACATAAACTAAAAAAATTAGATATCAAGAATTTATATCCTGGCCATGGACCCAATATAGAAGGTTCGGGAAAGGAGTCTATTATTAAGGGACTGAGATACACAGGTGAGTGACAATGCAGATACTGAAATGTAATGATAATTTGGACAAGTCCACAATCGATGCGATAGCCCATGCAGCTGAAGATATAGCTGCTGGAAAACTGATAGTCTATCCAACAGAAACAGTGTACGGAATAGGTGCAGACATTTTCAATCAAAAAGCAGTGAAAAAGGTATTCATGGCTAAAAATAGACCTTTTGATATGCCACTTTCAGTTGCTGTGGCCGATAAGAAGATGATGGAGGATGTTGCGAATCTGAACGAGAACGCTGACATGCTTATTGATGCATTTCTTCCAGGCCCACTTACAATAATTATTAAAAAGAATGCTTTGGTGTCCGATATGGTTACATCAGCATCTCAGAAGGTCGGTATTCGTATGCCGGATAATCCTATCGCTCTGGAACTTATACGCCGTTGCGGTCCAATGGTTGCAACGTCGGCGAATTTACATTCGCACCCTGATTCTACGTCTATTAAACCAGCCGTTGACGATCTAGGTGATGCTATTTCCACATATCTTGATTCTGGTGACTCTTCCCTTGGTAAGCCCTCTACTATAGTATGGCTTAACTTAGGTGAGGTCGAAATTGTCCGCCAGGGAGCAATCTCCAAAGAACAGATAGAGGAGGTACTACGTTGCTGAACGAGGATCAACTGTCTAAATTAAGGAATGCAGGCAGGGTGGCGGGTGAGGCCCGTGAGATTGGTCTTAGTATGGTGAAGCCTGGTGCTAAATTATATGATGTGGCACAGGAAGTGGAAGGATACATTCGTGATCACGGTTGCGGTCTAGCATTCCCATGTAATGTCAGTATAAACGAGATAGCAGCTCACTATACTCCAAGTGTAGATGATAAGAAAGTCTTCGAACTTGGAGATGTTGTAAAGGTAGATTGTGGTGCAGAGGTTGATGGTTGGGTCGGAGACACTGCTGGGACAGTTGAAGCTGGAACAGGAAGGCATACTAAACTTATTCAGGCATCTAAAATTGCCAGAGATACTGTAGCCGAGTTTGTCGGAGACGGATGTCCATTAGATGAGATAGGGGCGGTCATCGAGACGATGATCAGGCAGGAAGGGTTCAGTCCGATACGCAACTTATGTGGTCATCAGATAACCCAGTATGATCTACACGCAGGAATGTCTATACCAAATTACGACAGTGGCGATAAGACCCAGGTTGAAAAAGGAATGATCCTTGCAATAGAACCCTTCGCAACAAATGGTAGAGGGGAGGTTGTTAACGGTAGACCTGGTAATATAGTCCGCATCCTCAGAGAGAGGGAGATCGAGGAACCAAAGATCAAAGAGTTCTTCGATTATGTGAAAGAAGAGTTCAAATCATTCCCGTTCTGTGCGAGAAGTTGTGATTTTCCCGACGCGGAGAAATATGTTAATTTTCTTATTCGTCGCGGAATACTTTCAAGTTATTCGCAACTCGTAGAGGTAAAAAAAGGCATTGTATCTCAACACGAGTACACTTTTTACGTCTCCGGTGACAGGGCAGAAGTGACAACTCCGCCGTGAGGTTTATTTACAACTGTATTATACCTCATGTAAAGCCGAAGTAGCCAAGCCAGGTTAAAGGCGACAGACTCAAGATCTGTTCTCGCAGGGGTTCGCCGGTTCGAATCCGGCCTTCGGCACCATTATTATAACATATTTGGACTAGGAACTATGGCCGAGCCACAAAAAATAGCAGGTGCCTCTTTGGCAATGTTTATTCTGGGGGCCGTTCTTTCCGTGGCAACTTTTTTTGTTCCTGGGTCTTATGCATCAGGCGAGTTTTCCATAACCTTAGTCACAGGGCTCATCCTTATGATACTATCCGGTTTTCTATTTTTATTACAAGCGACGCCTATACGTGTAGATTATACTACGAATTTATCCGAGTTCAACATAAGAGGGCCGTTTTTTGGAATGAAGATCAAATATTCGGACATAGCGGCGGTAGAATACCGCGAGTTTCTTCCTGGAATGCCGTTGATAGCGTTGAAATCATCCGAAGGGATCTTAGGGGGCCAATTCAGATCTTCTGAAGTAGGAATGTGTCATGTCGTAGGATTTAGTCGCGGCAAAGGAACCAAATTCATTTTGATGGAGATTTCCGACGGAAAGATTGTAGCTTTTAATTTGGAATCCGAAGAAGAGACTGAAGTAGCGTATAACACAATTATGTCCAAGGCCCTAATAAGAAGGACGACCATAAGAAAGAAAGGTGCCAGAAATAATTAATCGATGAAAAGAATCTGCTTTTCGATTCGAAGTTTTTTCATTCGTATTCTGGACGTCATTTATGTAACGCACAAGGCTCAGGATAATATGACGATTACTTGTCACGAACGTAGAACAGCTATATTCGGAAAAGATTGAATTATAGTTTGAATCTAATCATTAGATTTTATAATCCTACAATGTTCCTCTTATACACGCGTACATGAGCGTACGAGTTTCTTTAAATACAAAGAGTTCATCAGACAACCTACGCAAACTCGGGACCCGCTCTAAGCGAATACCGGGAGCTCAGTCACCATGGCTGCGCTTGAATACTTCCTTAAGGAACATTTGC
>CAYYMA010000101.1:0-3249 GCA_964472805.1 uncultured Methanomassiliicoccales archaeon
TCTTCTCTTTGACCTTCTCAAGGTCCATTTTCACAGTAAGCAGTCCGTTACATTTTGGGCACGTGCTAACGAACGAATCTTCTACAACCGCTCCACAGTCCCAGCATAACACTTTATGAGATACCATTTCAAATCCTTCTACAGCCTTCGCCGCAATCTGTTACCCATGTTTTGCATCCTATGCCGGCCTGAGTAAAAACCGATCCAACGCTTTCAGCAATTATTTTTCCGTCGTGTGTACTCTTGTCGTAGAACGACATGATACACGGACCGGAACCTCCCAAGAACGATGCTAATGCTCCGTGGGACATGGCAGCTGATTCTGCTTCCTTTATATTTGGAACTAGATGTGCCCTGTTCGGCTCGGATACAAGGTCTTGTATAGATCGTCCAATGAGTTTCAGATCTCCAGTGTCCATGCCGTGTACTAGACATGCGGCATTTCCTACGTGATATACGAGATGCTTCAAAGGAACTTCCCGGGGAATTACTTTTCTTGCCTCTCTGGTCTCAATATATATGTCAGGAAGAGCCACTACCAGTCCAAGATTTTTTGGCGGTTTAATTGATATCATATCGAAGGGCTGGTAAGAACGTATTACTGTAAATCCACCTACTAAACATGGTGCAACGTTGTCAGCATGAAGTCCTCCAGAAGTCACATCTTCCGCATGAGCTGCGCAAAGTACTAGTTCGTTCTGACTGAGTTTCTCTCCGCACATAAGATGTGCCAGATATGCTCCACCGGCAGCCGATGCTCCCGAGGAACCGATGCCACTTCCCGGCCTAATACCTTTTTTGATCTTAAATTCGATACCAAATTTCTCCCCTGATCTTTTCAGTACCTCATATGCTGCTATGCACACTGAATTCTTCTCTGGATCAGAGGGAATTCTTTCACTACCGGGACCCGATATTTCTATTATCGAGAGTCCGGATTCAGTTCTTCTTCCTTCAATAACATCGTAAGGTTCTTTCAAAGCAAGTCCGAATGTATCGAACCCCGGCCCAATGTTGGAAGTGGTTGCTGGTGCTGCCACCTTAATCCATTCGTTTTTCATCTGAACTCATCCTGGAATTATTTCTATGGTCACGCATATATGCTGTATTTGATAAACTTTGTCTGTTCAATCCTAAAGTAATAAGATTAAAACCGCAGTAGACTATCAGGTAGCGTGACCACTCTGAAAATAATAGGTATTCGGTGCGACGGTGATCCTAAGAGTATTGCAACGCATTTCATTTCTCTCGGGACCGAAGCAATAGTGTTCGATCCTAACTTCATATGTGGAAAAGACCACGTTCTATCTTCCTACATACATGCTGAACGAGCGTTCGCCCAAGGTACACAACGTTCCAAAAATATTCTTACGGAAACTATACTTTATGCTTCGGCCGATAGACAGATAGGTCGTGCCATAAAGAAGATGAGCCCCAAAGAAAATAATGATGGCTTCGTTGTTCTCATAATAGGCGAATGTAATGATCTGGAACTTTCAAAAATAAGAGCAGAACGGGACGACACACTTATTGACTGTACTGATATCTCGGCAAAGAATATGAGTCTTGAAAAATCATCCATACCCTATAAGGAACTGATACTCGAGCATATTGCATTAGTAGATATAATGAAATATTAAAAAAAGTAAAAAGTTTATCCGACCCTTTCAAAGGTCGGGAACAAATTTGAATCCGTAGTGGATGACTCCAGTAGTCCCGCCCTCGTCCAGTATTCTAAGTACAGAACGAACACGCATACCGATCTCGATTTTCGAAACATCCGTGTCAACTAATTGTCCAGCTATCAGTAGACCGTCGTCGGTCCTAATCATTACCACAGCGTAAGGCTTCAGCCTCATATTGATAGCAGGTGCGTCATGGATTATAGAGAACGTGAATATTTTCCCTTTCTTCGAAACTTGATAAGGATGCATTTTTCCAAATCCATTCCTCCTGCAGTGAGGGCACATGTTACGCTTAGGGAAGAATTTCCTTCCACAATTACCACACTCGGAACCCTCAAGATTGTACCTTGCCGGGATTTCTCTCCACTCTTTTGCTACGGCCGCCATCAGATCGCCTCCAGAATGCTTATGGTCACAGCAGAACCGGTACCACCAACAGATTGTGCCAGTCCATATTTAGCATTGGCAACCTGTCTGTTATCTGCCTTGTTCCTAAGTTGTTCAGTGATCTCAACGATCTGTGCAACACCTGATGCTCCTACAGGATATCCTCTTGCTTTGAGTCCTCCGGACGGATTGAGAGCCATTTTGCTGTCTATCCCCACTTGTCCTTCGAGGACCGCTTTGCCTGCCTCACCGCTCTTGAATAATCCAAGATCTTGAAGTGCCATCAATCCTGCCACCGTATAATCGTCATGAACTTCGGCAACGTTGATGTCTTTAGCTTCGATCCCTGCAATCTTGTAAGCTTCCTTGGCTGCAACAGTGGTGGCCTTGAAGGTTGTGATATCTTCCCTCTGGAAGAGTGCCAGCGTGTCGCTTGCCTGCGTTACAGCGGATACTTTTACATATTCTACGCCCATTTTCTTGGCCTGCTCCAAGGGTACGAGGACCACAGCAGCGGCACCATCAGAATATGGCGCACAATCGAACACGTTCAAAGGATCAGCAACGGGGCCGGACCTAAGTACAGTCTCTAATGCGATAACGTTCTTGAACTGTGCATTAGAATTACGAGCACCGTTGACGTGTGCGTTCACAGCGATAGAAGCTATCTCTTCACGAGTGACTTTGCCTTCAAAGATCATACGCCTAGCAATCATCGCATACAAAGACGTTAAAGTAAGACCCATAGAGCCTTCCCATTCAGCATCTGCCGTACTATCCATAATAAGTGCTGTGCCAGCATCATCAAGGTCGGTCATCTTTTCCGCACCTCCAACAAGTACTACATCATGCATTCCTGAAGCGATCGCCATAACGCCCTGTCTGAACGCAACTCCACCGGAAGCTCCGCCAGCTTCTGTTCTGACTGCAGGTACATTACGTGTAGCCATTCCAGAATAATCTGCTATCAATGCGTCTATATGTTGCTGGTTAATAAAACGTGACGACATATTTCCAATGAATATTCCGTCGACTTCGGATCCAGACATTCCGGCATCCTCGATGGCCTTGATCCCTGCCTCTATGCCTATGGATCTGAAGGACTTGTCCCAAAGTTCACCAAATTTGGTGATTCCTGTTCCTACTATTGCTACTTCTCTCATGATATCACTCCGGC
>CAYYMA010000102.1:0-3242 GCA_964472805.1 uncultured Methanomassiliicoccales archaeon
TCCCGAAATTGAAAAAGCCTGACACGGAAAACCTGCACAGAGCACATCATGATCCGGAATGAAATTTTCATCAATTTTGGTAATGTCGCCTTCCGGAATTTCACCATAATTCATATTGTACGTATTTTGTGCACTTTCGTCCCATTCTGAACTAAAAATACATTTTAGTCCAAATGATTCTAAGGCTATTCTAAAACCGCCTAGACCTGCAAATAAATCAATGAATGTAGTTAATTCGCAGGCCTCTCTTTGAATTGATTTGTTAGAATACGCATAAAGATTTTTTTGATGTGACATTATTCCCTCATTGAATCTAGATAAAGTTGAAGCAAAGCAAGAATATAACATTTGTTAAAAGCCAGATGAAAAAAATATTTTTTTTAATTTCTTAAAATATGCCAACGTTCTTAAAAATCCTATGCTTATATTTCTTCAATTTTTATTCGAAAGATTCCATGAGCCATCCATAGCTTTCTTCTTCCATCCTTTCGTAAGGCACAAATCTCAAAGACGCACTGTTTATACAATATCTTAGGCCTCCTTCCTTTACTGGGCCATCCTCAAAGACATGACCCAGATGTACATTCCCCGATCTACTGCGTACTTCTACTCTACTCATACCATGGCTTTTATCCATTCTTTCGATCACCACTTCAGGCGAAACTGGTGCAGAAAAGCTCGGCCATCCACATCCGCTATCAAATTTATCTGTAGAAAGGAAAAGCGGTTCTCCTGTGGTTATGTCAACATATACACCCTTTCCAAAAAAGTCCCAGTACTCTCCTGTGAACGGTTTCTCCGTAGAATTCTCCATTGTAACAGAGTATTGAATATTCGTTAGTTCTTTCTTGAGATCTTCATCAGTCTTTCGTTCATATTTTACAATTGAGTTAGCTCTTTCAGCCTTTTCAAATAATTTAGGGGATATGTGACAGTATCCTCTTGGATTTTTATATAGATATTTTTGATGACATTCTTCTGCTACACACCAATTTTTTAAAAGCACGAATTCTATAGCAGGTCTTTCACCAAGCTTTTTTTCTAAATTAAAAAGTGAATTTTTTATGGCTGGCACATCTTCATGATCTGTATAATATATTCCAGTACGGTACTGAATTCCACGATCATTTCCTTGTTTATTAACGCTTAAAGGATCTATACTTTCGTAGAATATGGAAAGAAGTTTCTCTAGTGATATTATATTATTATCGTAAACCACTTTAACAGCCTCAGTGTGTCCAGATCCAGAACATACAGACTCGTAGTCTGTTTCATCAGTGTTGCCGTTGGCGTACCCCGTCTGAGTATCTATTACGCCTCGTATTATAGATAGGTATTTTTCTACACCCCAAAAGCATCCGCCGGCGAGATAGATTTCTTTCATGATATGTACATATGTGAATGGGAGTTCACTCTTTTATTATTCCTGCTTTCTCAAGTTCCTCAATGATCTCTTTGACTTCCTTGGCCCCTTCTTCAAAGGTCTTAGCCTCTTCAGGGTCTAAATATCTCAATAGAGTTACAAGTTCACCAAAATGGACTTTTTCTTCGTCACGTATGTCCTCGAGTACAGCCTTAGCCACTTTATTGTCAGTGGAAGATGCATGCGAATCATATAGAAATATGGCCTCCAGCTCGCTTGCGATATCGAGTCTTATGGCCTGGGCTAATTCTCGGTCAGTCATTTTCACTTTATTTTTGCCTATAAATGGATCTGGAAAGCTTGGCATGATACCACTAAATACACATGTCGTTTAAAATATGTTTCGACGGTTTGTTTACAGCCGATCTTGTTAAAATCATTGCATTAGTTTTTGTTTGTCGTCGTAAGTTTCGAATTTAAAGGGCCAGGTACGCGATAATGTCCTGTTATATGGAAAAAAATTAGTAAAATGACATAAGCATCTAATACTCCATTAAATAGAAAAACGACAATCTTTTTCATTATAGTATATCCAGCACTGGTTCATTTTTCATGACAGACAAAAGAAAGAGGGGCGACAGAAAGGATGGAACTTTCCTAAGAAATATCGATAGTTATCACAAGATAATTCCGTACATGATGCCTCGAAGGACCGATAATGAAGTATTTTTCTGCGAGAGCATAGACGTAACTAATTTACTCGAATATATCGAACAAAAGAAAAGCGTTGAAGGAAATGAAATAACACTTTTCTCTACCTTTGTTGCAGCCATAGTACGTACCGCAGCTATTCGACCAGCTTTGAACAGATTTATCTGCGGCCATAGGTTGTACGAAAGGAAAACCGCTGACATAGCGTTCATAGCCAAGAAGTATTACGGGGACGACGCTGAGGAAGTGGCTATCAAGATCTCTTTTGATCTAAATGATAATATTCATCAAGTTACCGAAGGGATATATTCCCAAGTTAAAGGCGTAAAGAAAGGTGAAAGAGTAGAATCTGATGATATAGTCGACAATATAGTCAAACTTCCTCGTTTCCTTAACCGCTTTGTATTCAAGTTTATAAGATTCCTGAACTATTATGGAAAAGCACCTAAAAGCATCACTTCTGTAGATCCTAACTTTTCTTCTGTATTCATATCTAACATGGGTAGCATACAAGGCGGTGCCCCGTTCCATCATCTCAACGAATGGGGTACCAATTCAGTATTCCTGTGCATAGGAAAAATTTATGATAAATTGTGCATGATCGACGGTAATATTGAAAACAGGCCACACATAGATTTTGCATTCACATTAGATGAAAGAATATCTGATGGGTACTATTTCGCTAGAACCCTGGAAGTCTTTAAAGAGATAATTCTCGATCCTGAAGTTTTAGAAAAGCCCTATGAAAAAGAGGTGAATAAAGTATGACCGTAAACACTCCATGGTATGATAGTTATGGAAACGTTCCAAGAACCATAGATTATCCTGACATGACTATGTATCAATGCGTTAAAGAATCTGCGAACAAGACGCCTGATATCATCGCATACGAGTTCATGGGTAACAACGTAAAATATTCCGATCTCATTAAAGAAATAGACACAATGGCTGCGGCCCTTCACAATCTAGGAATTGAAAAAGGTGATAAGGTACTCGTTTGTCTTCCTAACACTCCTCAAGCATTGATCTCGTTATACGGTATCAATAGACTCGGTGCGGTAGCCAACATGATCCACCCTCTTTCAGCTAGAGAGGAGATAAAGTTCTATCTTAAAAATTCCAGTAGCAAGGCCGCTATCGTATTGGATATGTTCTATCCTAACTTCCC
>CAYYMA010000103.1:0-3223 GCA_964472805.1 uncultured Methanomassiliicoccales archaeon
TCAATCCGAGAATGAATGCTAACATCGAAAGTAGTAATCCAACGGCAGAATAGGTAATAATCATACTCATATTTCTTTTGTCAGCAATACGGCTCAAATTAAATGAATATCCTCCAAGTATCAATCCCAGCGCACCGAGAACAATACTTACTACAGGTACAAACATTAAAAGCAAGGCTGCGGCCATTCCACACATAAGAGTAATAAATGCGAACGTGACCGCATTCCGCTTTTTCTTATACACGTATGGTACATCCATTCGCCAATCACAGTTTTTACAGAACAGCTGATCTTCATCATTAGCGGTTCCACACTTAGGGCAGATCATGACACATTCATTTTATCGCCGGATATAACTCTATCGGAACGTTACATCAAAGTTTAGTGAAAATACATTCAGAACGACTCCTCATTGTACCAAATTTTGTTTTATCGTTAACTAATTTTGTTTCTTCAACATAAAAATTTTCAAAACATTTGGCGATCTCGTTCGGAGTTCGGTAATGATATGAGATTTCATTCCGTATGTTGTTATTGGATCTCATATCTTCTGGTGAAAATGATCTTACGAATATTTTGCCTTTAGATCGAAGTATTCGATAGCATTCATTTGAGAAATTTTCTAACTCGTAATCGTCCAGATGTTCGGTCAAATGTACAGCATAGATGCCATCCAAATGATCGTCGTAAAAAGGCATGTGCCAGCAATCTGAAATAATGAAATGTGCTTTATTTCCAAGACGTTCTTCACATGAATTTATAGCGTTCTTTGAATAATCCAATCCTGTGACTGAAAAACCAAGATCAATCAGTGCCGATGATGTTTTTCCGTTACCACAACCAACGTCAAGAACGTTGCTTTTCTTAGGGAGTCCTAAATCAGGCACTTTTAACGAACCTCTCCACGCCCTGGGCTGTTTTCTGTAAAGTTCGTCCCAGGCCTCTCTGCTATCCATGTGTAACGAATCGCTCGTGCAATATAAATAAGGGGGATTAATTAGTAGAAAGCAGGCGACAACCATGTTCTGGAACCCTGAAGTAGAGTGCATGCCAAAAGACGAACTAAAAAAATTTCAGTTCGATAGTATCAAGAACTTGGTATCAAACCTGTATACATCTAATAAATTTTACAGGCATAAAATGGATTCTTTGAAAATAACTCCAACAGATATACGTTCTTTGAGCGATGTTTCCAAGCTTCCTTTCATGTACAAACAGGAGTTCAGAGACAACTACCCTACAAAAATGTTTAACGTTCCCAATACGGAAATTGTACGATATCACGTCTCTTCAGGAACTACCGGTAAACCTACTTTAGTTGGCTATACCAGAAACGACCTGGATTACTGGACTGAGGCGTTAGCACGTTCTCTGACGTCTATAGGCATTGGTGAGGATGATACGTTACAAGTTTCATACGGCTACGGGCTGTTCACTGGTGGATTAGGATTGCATTACGGAGCAGAACGTGTTGGTGCTTCGGTTCTTCCTGCAAGCACAGGAAGCACAGAACGTCAATTGGAGCTCATGCAGGACCTAGGTGTCACAGTAATAGCGTGTACCCCTTCGTATTTCATCCATATGATGGAAGTTGCAGACAAGCTCGGTATAGATTTCCGTAAGGATACAAAGCTTAGAAAAGCCGTACTAGGTGCAGAACCTTGGACCGAGGGCATGAGAGACCGAATAGAAGAGTCCTCTGGAGTAAAGTCTTACGATATTTATGGTACAAGTGAATTGGCTGGACCGATGTTCACTGAATGCGAAGAACGCAACGGCATACATGTAAGTGGAGATCTTGCTTATCTGGAGACCATAGATCCGATCAGTGGAGAAACTTTAGAACCGGGAGAGAAAGGCGAATTAGTCATCACGATGCTTAAAAAGGATGCCTTTCCTCTTGTTCGATACAGGATCAGCGATATTTCCGTTGTTTGTGAAGACGTTTGTAAATGTGGACGCACATCGCCACGTATATCCAGGATATCTGGACGTACCGATGACATGTTAATCATTCGCGGTATCAACGTGTTCCCATCCCAGGTCGAATATGCACTTATGCAGGTTCCTGAGGTCGGGAATCAATACATGATAATAGTGACACGCAAAGGTTCCATGGATAATATGGTAGTTCAAGTGGAAATTAAACCTGACTCTTTCAGTGATAAAATGGAAGATATGCTTACGCTGCGGTCACACATCGAAATAGAACTTAAAAAATATCTCAACATCGGTGTACATGTGGAACTTAAAGCCCCGGGAGAGCTTCCGAGGTTTGATGGTAAGGCATCGAGGGTCATAGATAGGAGGTCATTATAATGTCAGAAGATAACGTAATCATTCAGCTTTCAATTTTTGTGAACAATGAACCAGGACGTCTTGCAGCAATCGCCAAAACGCTTAAGAGCTGCAAAGTCAACATGAAGGCGTTCAATCTTGCAGAATCCGCTGAGTTCGGAATACTTCGTGCGATTGTTGATAATCCTGAAGAATCCTTTGAAATGATTAAAAGTCAAGGAATAATAGTAAAAAAGACCCAGGTTATCGGAATAGTCATTGATAACACTCCGGGTTCACTGTTTGATGCAGCAGATGTTTGCGGACGTGAAGGTATCAATATAGAGTACGGTTACGCGTATGCAGGAAAGAATTTGTCTGCATTTTTCATTCGTGTTGATGACCCCGTTCGCGCAGTACAGGCATTAAAAAAGGCTGGAGTCGAACTTGTAAAAGGTGCGGATATCTAATGAGCAATCTTAACGTCGCGGTATTAGGCGCAAAGGACATAGCAGGCGAGATCGGTAAAAAAGGAACAGTTACGGACGTGACCTTTTTTGAACTGAAAAAAGGTGATGATTCGGTAACGCTTATCGAACCATCAAAATATCCAGAAAAGCTTACTTCACTTTTCTACTCTGTAGAGATGGCCGAATTTGTTATACTCGTAGTAGACAAGATTGATTCATATCTTGGTGAGACCATAGTCATGGCCGACAGTGTCGGTATACCTAATGGATGGATAATACTAAGGAATTTTATTCAACCAGATCAGATCAAGCCACTTATTGCCGATACGTGTATCGAAGGCTACGAGATCAAGGAATTTGATCCGATAGCAATGAGAGAACAGCTACTGGCACTTGCTTCTGAACAAAATAGAGTTCCTGGCGAGGGAACATGTGGATCTTGTCCCGTGGACAGCCATTTCAATGTAAAAGGTGTA
>CAYYMA010000104.1:0-3216 GCA_964472805.1 uncultured Methanomassiliicoccales archaeon
ATTAGAGGATCTTCAGAGGATGGGTATAGACTCCTTCGGACTTGATCTCAGAAAACGCCCTGCACCTCTTGCAAAGCTTGTTGCTGAATCCTTTTCAAAGCAGGACATCAGTAAGAAGTCTAAAATTTCAGAGATGTGCGGTTCTACGACAAACGGTCACTTTAATCGCGGTGTAAGCTAAACTAACTGTAACTTTCAGCTTATATAATCGTATAAATCGAATTCTTGTTCATGAGAATGAACAGAAAAGGCGATATAGGTTTTATGGAGGCGATGGCGGGAGCTATGGCAGTCACTATAATTCTGGCCGCCTTTATCGGTGCTGTCGCGTTAAAAGTTTGTGAGACGGAAATAGATCCGGGGGACCTCGATGTAGACGCAATTGTAAATTGCATTTTTGTTTCTGAAGATATGATCCTGGGTGACATGCAAAATGAACTTGAAAGACAGATCATCAAATCTCAGATAAATGGAGCGTCTATAAAATGTACTTCTGTTCCTGACAAACATGGAGATCCCACTTTAAAGGGAGAATTATTTTTTAAGTCTGGCACATTGAACGGACAACTATCTACGGAACGAAAACTTTTCTCCATCGATACTGATAAGGGATATGTACTTATCAACGTGGAGGTGAAGATTTGGAAATAAAAGGGCAAAAGGGTTTCACCGCGATAGTTGATGCTATGATCTTCATTGCTCTGATGACATTGGTTGTTTCTGTAATGTATAATGCTGATTCCTTAGATAATGAAGATATTCAGGACGCATCGGATATCCTGCCGATGCTGTTGGAGTCCGAAGTGGAGATAGATACTGTAGATGGTATATTCAAAGTAAAGATGCACGATGGGCTAGTATGCACAATGTATGCTGATTGTGGAGCAGATACGGCTGCATCCAATATACTTGATTCACATTTTATGAGAGAAGGGGCGTACAGACTAACGATTGAACATAACGGTCTATCTTACAGCATTGGCTCTGGAGAGGGCGTTCCCACGTCTTCATATTCGGAAGATATATTTTCCGAATTCTACACTGCGAAATATACACTGGCACTTTATTGATCAGGCACCATATTTTTCCGTACGATTGGCAAGGTCCATACATATTGGAACAATATCTAAACCACGTATACGACCGATGGAGCCCATTGCACATCCCGATTCACTAAAGGTCGTAGCTGCATCGATAACGATACTATGAGTGTAGAACGTAATTGGAACAGGGTCTCCACTATGATCCAGTATGGAACACGGTGTGCTGTGATCGGCAGTGAATACCAATACTAGATCGTCCGGTAGATTGTCACGCAAATAACCTGCCATGTCGTCAAGCCTTTGCACTATCTCGCACTTTAGTTCCACATCTCCATCATGTCCGCAGACGTCCGGTGCTTTACAGTTCATAAGCACAAAATCGTAATCTTTGAGCGTCTCTAAGGCGAACTTGGCCTTTGCAGTGAAATTAGAATCGGTGCCTCCAGTACATTCCTTAGGCGGGTCTCGTACATCTAGACCGCAGACGCCACAAATTCCCTTTATCATGCCCACTCCTGCAACACAAGCGGACTTAATATTATGGACATCAGGGAAAGGATCGATGTTAGGAAAAGAACCCGCACCTCGGGGGAGCAGAATATTTCCTGGAGGAAGACCCTCAGAAATCCTACGTATGTTGACTGGATGATCCTTAAGAAGATCATAGCTCATATTGACGAATTTGTTGAGTACTTCTGCTGTAAACTGTGCCTCAGGTATTTTTCCCTTAGATATCAGAACCTTTGCAAGACCATGTGGGTCAACATCGGTTACTTCTGGAGATAGTCCTGGACCTCGTAGGAGCAATGCGGCACGGTGTTCGGTCCCTTCCTTGACGATTATTTCTATTCCGTCGATCTTGATGCCTTGAAGAGCGTTTATGAGTTCTTTAGTGTCTGGTGTTTTGATTCTTCCTGCACGGCGATCCGTGACGACTTGATCGTCGCCCGTCGAAGCAAAATTACATCTGAACGCAACATCACCTTTTTTTCCGATAACGCCTATTCCTGCAGCTTCAAAAGGGCCTCGACCAGTGTAGACCTTGCGTGGATCATATCCCAGTATGGAAAGGTGTGCAGTATCGCTTCCAGGTGTCACGCCAGGTGCGATTATATCACAAATACCCGACATCCCGTTTTTTGTGAACCAGTCTAAATTATGAGTCTTGGTAGCTTGTAATGGCGTCATTCCATTAAGTTCGACGTTACCGCGGTCTCCAAGACCGTCCATTATCACCATCAATATCTTCTTTTTATGTGCAGTCATATTTATTCCAGCTTTTTAAGCAGCCAGGCCATATTTTCGCCCAGTTTTTTCATTGTAGTTATGCCTTCAGCATCATTTTCATAATCGCCATAATCTCGTGCAAGACTCATATTCCAATATGATGAACCTGCGACGATCATTTCTTTAACCAGGAAAAAGTGATTGATACTATCAAAAGCATTAACTGATCCTGCTCTTCTGGCAGTAACTACGGCTGCTCCGACCTTCCTTTTCAGAGGATTACCGTTTTTGGTGCCACATGAATAACCTACTCGATCTATCAAGATTTTAGCGTCAGCAGACAAATCTGCAAAATATGTTGGTGATCCAATAAGTATTCCATCCGATTCTACCATCTTCGACGAATATTCGTTAAGTGGGTCATCATCAAGTACACACTTTCCATCCATGTTCTTCTTACATTTTCCGCATGCTCGACAAGTGTGCATATCAATGCCTCCGACCTGTACGAATTCGGTTTCTATTCCATTCTCTTCAAGTACGGATAATACCGTTTTTAACATATGAGCTGTATTCCCGTCTTTGCGGGGACTGCAATTAAATGCTGTAACCTTCATTTTAAAATCCTGCTTTCTGCGTTCGAGATATATGCTCTATATTTTAATAAATGACCTTTCATTTTCTCGTCATATATTTGTATGCGGAAGATAATTCGTAAGTATGCCGATAGTCGATGTCAATGGGACTAGATTCTCATATTCGGTCACTGGGGCGGGAGATCCCGTGGTCCTCCTGACAGGTTTTGGCAGCGACATGAGCTTTTGGAACGATATATTGCCTGAACTTACTTCTCGGTTTACTGTTGTTACGGTGGACAACAGAGGATCTGGGCACACAGAGTATTCTGGACGTTTTACGATAGATGATATGGCGGACGATGTTTTTG
>CAYYMA010000105.1:0-3121 GCA_964472805.1 uncultured Methanomassiliicoccales archaeon
TTACCCTTGCCGGTGAGTCTTACACCGCATGAAGAGCATATTTTGTCTGCCATGTAATTGCGATACTTTTCTTTGTATTTAAACAGAGCACAAGAGCAACGGAAAGCCTATCAACATTATGCGGTATACTGAAACATGGATATTCGTCCCGAATGTGTGCCTTGCCTATTAAAAAGAGTTTTATTCCAATCTAAGTTGGCTGATAATGGAACTGAATTTGACTCAGTGTCAGCAGCGTTGCTAACCTTTTCGAAAGAATTTAAAGAAGGTAGAAATTCTGCTGAAGTTGCAACACTGGTACATACTAACGCTTACGCGACCATGGACGTTTTAGATCCATATTTGGAATTAAAGATAAGAGCAGACGAAGTAGCGGGTGATCTACTTAAAAAGGCACAGAATTATGTAAATAATTCTGAAGACAGATTAAGAGCGTCTATCACAGTATCTTTAACGGGAAATATCATGGATTTTGGTCAAAGCACGTCGATAGACGATCCTGACATGTTCGTGGAGATATTCGATGAACTACTGGCACAAGGTATCGGATCGGATGATACTGACGATTTAAATAAATGTCTTCAAGAACCAGGCCATATCATGTATATTTTTGACAACTGTGGAGAGAGCCAGTTAGATAAAATATTTATTAGGGAGCTCAAAAAAACAGGAAAGCGTGTGATCGGTGTCGTGCGAGGAAAGCCAATATTGAATGATGTTACCATGGAAGATGCATTGCGGATTGGACTCGATAAAGAACTTGATGGTATAATTGATACTGGTTCCTTCGCAATCGGTGTTCCTACGAACGTGCCAGATACATTATCTAACGCAATTTCTAAATCATGCTTGATAATAGCCAAAGGTATGGCAAACTACGAATCTTTAGACAAAAGGGATCTAGGCGTTCCTATTGCTTTTATGCTCAGGGCAAAGTGTGTACCAGTGGCAGATTCCCTTAAGGTTGAAGTCGGTACCAGCGTAGTCCGTGTTTTAAGTGGATGCAATTAATATAACGAGTTACATTTGGATTTGATACTATGACCAAAAAAATCGACCAAGCGGTAATAATGGTGGGAGGTATGGGCACAAGACTCAGACCTTTGACCGAGACATGCCCTAAGCCGATACTCCCGGTTCTGGATAAGCCTTGTTTAATGTACCTTATAGAAAACATAGCATCTGCGGGAATAAGCGAGATCATACTCGCATGTGGTTACAGATATCCACAACTTGCTGAAACTATAGGGGACGGGTCCGATATCGGCATAGATATTTCATATTCATTCGAAGACGAACCTCTTGGCACCGCAGGTGCCATTAAAAAAGTAGAAGACAGACTTGGAGACACCTTCGTTGCAGCTAACGGTGACGTTTTTTCTCAAATAAATGTTGTTAAAGAGATAGAAGAACACGTTCTGTCTAAAGCATCTATTACTATTTCTTTGACCGAAGTCGATAACCCTTGCGAATATGGAATCGCAAGGATCGACGAAGATGGTAAAATCTCGGAGTTCAAAGAAAAGCCTAAGCCTGAAGAAGTGTTTTCTAATCTCATTAACGCTGGAATATATGTCATGGAAAAGAATGTACTCGACTATGTACCAGACAAAGGATCATATGATCTTTCGAAAGAACTCGTACCAAAACTTATGAAAAAAGGCGACAAGATACAGAGCTACATGTACACAGGATCATGGTTGGACGTTGGTCGCCCTTCAGATCTTATCCATGCTAATCAGAGAGCGGCATCAATGCGTTTTGATAGTGAAGATTGGTCAAAACATAAAACGTCTGGTACATCCATTAATAAGCCGTTTTATCTTGGTAGGGATTCAAGTATTATGAATTCCACATCCGATGCTTCGATAGTGCTGGATGGATGCAATGTATCGGGAAGCAAACTTAACAATTCATTTATAATGAAGAACTGCAAAGTCGAATCTTCAATATTAATGAACAGCATATTAGGATCTGGCTGTATGGTGTGTTCTGATTCTTTAATCGAAAATTCTGTTCTTGGTGATGGTACGAATGTACCAGCAGGTACGAAGATTATCAATAATGAGGTTAAGAAATGAAATACATCCGATCTAGGGCCCCATTAAGGATAGGTATGGCAGGTGGAGGAACGGATGTCGACCCCTATGCTTCTGAGAAGGAAGGGGCCGTATTCAATTCCACGATAGCAAAGTACGCTTACTGTACTTTAACTCCTAATGATACAAATAAAATGTATATCGAATCCACAGGCTATGGAAAAATGGAAGCATCTTTGGATGATGGACCTTTACCGTTGAACGGAAATATGGACATAGTAAAAGCAGTAACTAATCACTTCGAGATAACGGACGGATTTAGGATGCTTCTACAATCGGATGCTCCTCCTGGTTCGGGTTTAGGAGGTTCTTCAACGATAATAGTTGCAGCTATAGCCGCGGTAGCAGAATGGATCGAAGAAAATATGACCGGTTCTGAAATGGCACAATTAGCATATAAGCTGGAAAGGGAAGACATAGGCCTCAAGGGAGGAAAACAGGACCAGTATGCGGCTGTTTTCGGCGGATTTAATTTAATGAAGTTCAGATCCAACGGAGTGGATGTCAATAGGATAAAACTCAAAGAACGGACACTGAATGAGCTACAGTGCAGATCGGTTCTCTGTTACACGGGAGATACAAGGGAATCTGCCAACATAATTGATTCGCAGGTCAAGTCCTTTAAGCGTGGAGATAACGAGACGGCACTTGATATGAGCAAGAAACTGGCTTATGAAATGGCGGCCGCCTTGGAAAAAGACAACATAGAGGAAACGGGAAGACTTCTTGACCTTGGATGGAAATACAAAAAACAGTTCTCTGAAAAGATAACTAATCCAAAGATCGATAAACTTTACGATGTTGCAATGGCATCTGGAGCAATCGGTGGAAAGGTTTCAGGTGCGGGAGGAGGAGGTTTCATGTTCTTTATTTGTGATTTTGATAAGAAATTCGTAGTTTCTGAAGAACTCATGAAGCACGGTGCAAAGGTGACCGACTTTATGTTCGAACATGACGGCGTATTATCCTGGAGGGGTGAGTATGAGTGATTTGATCAAACAAGAATTAGAAAGGAGTGCAGC
>CAYYMA010000106.1:0-3080 GCA_964472805.1 uncultured Methanomassiliicoccales archaeon
CTTCTGCGGAGTATCCGTCCGCGAGTTTGATGATGGCGTGCTTGCCGTCTTTCTCTATCCTTATCCAAACTTTCTCAACCTTAACTTCGAAGCGTTCTTCGAAGATGGCTTTGATAGTCGGTTTGTCCGCCTGTCTGTGAACGATGAATTCTATTCTGTTACCGTCCCTGAAACCCTGTGTAGGGGTACCGGACGTGTGATTCATCGACTTCTCTGTGACATACGGTCTTATCAGAACGTCGCTTTGTTTCACTGTGTCCACTCTCCTATCATTGCCATAGCCGACTGTGTATACACGGTCAGGCGTCCTGCGTCCCCACCGGGGGCTAGAATGCTAGTGTTGAGGGTACTTACGGTCTCCACCTGTACTCCAGGCAGATTGGATGCACCCTTAAGAACAGGCACTTCCCTGTCCGATACGACCACAAGGATCGATACGGGGACACGGTACCTTCTGTTCCTCATCTTTCCCTTTCCGGCACGAATCTTTGTACCGTTCTTAGCGCGATCGACGTCATATCCGATGCCGATGTTGTCGAAGAACTGAAGAACCTCTGCCGTTGTAGCGATCTGCTGGAATGCATCCTCTACGACAATAGGGAACAAGACGTTTTCATCGAACTGGTGTCCGCGCACCTTTACGCGTTCCGCATCAGCGGTTGCGCCAAGTGCAGATTTGCGGGCAATGGCCAGTTCTTTCTTATTGACTTTTTGTGCCCATATCCTCTCAGGACGGGGGGGATGTGCCCTACGTCCAGAAACGTTGTTAGGCGATTCAGCACCCGTCTTTCCAGACTTGAGCCTCTGTACACGGGAAACACCGCGTCCCTTACCCCATGTGCTAACGGAGTGTCTGATACCAGCTTTCTTACTTGGTCCGTAAGGTTGTCTGGCATTAGCTGCGGACGCAAGTACCGCTTTCTTGATGATGTCGGGCCTGTATATTGTATCGAAAGCCGCAGGGACATCCATCTTGCCGGAAACGTCTCCGGCCACATTGTAAACATTTGTCTGTTTCATTCTCATGCCCCCTGTTTGGATTCGGTAGACACGTAAGTGATCTCAGGTGATCCGGTGTCGGCCTTCTTCGGCATTCTTGTTGCATCTCTAAGTCTAATGATCCTCTTGGTCGGACCTGGAACAGACCCACGTACGAGCACGTACGTGTTTCTTATCTCTCCATAGTTGAGGAAGCCACCCTTGGGGTTAATCTCTGCTCCCTCTTCTCCTACCTTGACAATCTTCTTATTGAGTTCTGTTCTCTGGTGGTATCCTATCTGTCCAGACATCGGCACCGTAGATCTGACGTATCCTGGCCTCTTAGGACCTAAGTTACCGATCATGCGGCGGTGCTTGCTGTTTCTGTGTGAAAGAAGCTTGATACCCCAACGTTTAGTGGCGCCCTGGAATCCCTGTCCCTTTGTAATAGCTATAACATCGACGAACGAACCCTCGGGTGCGAAATCGGTAATAGTAACATCGGATCCAAGGATGCTCTTGGCGTAGGTAAGGCGCTCTTCAAGGGTGCCTCCACCTATTCTGAGCTCCATCAATTCGGGTACCTTCTTGGATACACCGGTGACGAGCTTAGGTTGTGTGTAAGCTAGAACGCGTATATCCTCGATGTCAAGTCCGTCATACCTAGCGAAGGTCTCAAGTGTGTGTTCCTTGGGGACCCTCATCTTCTTATCTAGAAGGGGGTCAAGGTCACTTGCCCAAACTTCGCCGGCGGTCTTCAAACCGAGGGTGCTGTTCTCATAAAGCCTTACGGCTGCGATCTTCATTGGAGGAACCTCGATAACCGTTACCGGGGTCTGGACCTCCATACCTGATGTTGTGCTTTTAGCGCGTTTGTCAACTATGAAGGCATGTGTCATCCCAGCCTTGTATCCAGCAAATCCCTGTATTTTAGGGGATCCGCTGATCTCAGGCCAAGAGTCCAACCTAGGTCTCTGTGACTGCGCTCTCTTCCTAGGGCCGTAAGCCCTGGAACCTCTCTTAGGACGTCTCCTTTGTGGCATGTTTTCACTTCCTGCGAGGGTATCTTCGCTAACCTCGCTGTCTTAATCGACGAACGTCGGATATTCCGACCGTGACGCCAGTACAGCCCTAAAATTATGTTTTGTGGGGCGAACTTGGGGTGCAATCGCATAGCCCGTTGCGTCTGGTCGGACATCATATTGTCCAATCTATCGATGTATTCGCATATCGTACTTAAACTCTCCTGTCTCCCTATAAGAATAAAGGTGGGGAACAGGAGATTTATAGTTTAAGCTAAGCCTTTCTTAATTTTGTCCTGGGCACGCTTCTTGCGGGCCTTGACATCGAATCCTGTTGCGGCTTCGATAAACACATTGAGTTTTCTCTTAGTGCTCAGTATATCGTCGTCTTCCATCGGTCCTGTGCTGTTGGTCGTCTCTAAGCGCATCGATGTCTTAGACAATATCTCTGTTTCGATCTTATCCAGTACACCGTATTTCGACGTGAGTACGTTACCGTTAACTACAACGTTACCGAACGTTTCTCTCATCAAATCTTCCAATCCGCCGTCTTCGATCTTCGAAGCCCATCCTCTCTTTATATCGTATTCTACCATAGATTCACATCCTAAGTGCCAGGTCGTTAATTATTCCTCTTTCCAGGTCGGCCGAAGTACCCAGCATTTTTTCGGCCTTGCGATAATCTTCCCATTTTTTGACGCATGTACAAGTTACATTGAGTTCACGTATATCCTGAGATAACGAGAACTTTTCAACTGCCTCAAGTACTCTGCGATCACATTCGCCGCAATTGTGTACGCCTCTGTTGGTTCCTCCTCCAGAGGGCGAAGACATAAGTCTGGAACTTACATTTCCAGATAATCTTCTCATAACTTCTAATAATGACCATATCCAAGGAGATCTGAACTCTCCACGCTTCCAAAGACGTTCGGTCTGTGTCCTGCGCTGAATATTGAGTGGGTTGATCGAGATCTCGTCCGAATATGGATCGGCGTACATTGCAGAACGTACCGTATCTTCGATAGCTTGAGATTCCGTCATATACAACGGCTTCAAAAGAAGGTACGTACGTACCGAAAT
>CAYYMA010000107.1:0-2891 GCA_964472805.1 uncultured Methanomassiliicoccales archaeon
TCGTAGCTGTCAAAATTGCAGCAGCATTCGTCATCAAATTCAAAATCTTCGTTTTGCATATTTTACCTCTAATGTCGAAACTGAATACGTTATATTATAGATATCGGTCGACCAGCATTTGCCAAGTATCAAGAATTCTCAATAGTTGGGCCGATCATCCTAATCGCATCTCCACCGTTGTTATAGAACGACGGTAACACTTCTGAAACAATAAAACCTCGAGATTTATAAAATTTGATGACGTCAACATTCTCTCTACGAACCTCTAACTCCACTGTATGTGCACCCTCCATCGAAGCATTGATCTTCAAAAAGGTGAGAAGTTTAGATCCGATACCTTGACCTCTACTTTCATCCTCCACGGCAAAAAGTGAGATACTTACCCGATCGGATCCAAGGTGCGAACCGCAAATAAAACCTACAATCTTACCTGAGAACGTGCACGCCACAAGCTGTCCTTTTGGCCAATGACCCAAAAAATAAGACAGTACGTCGGGACTATAATATTCATCTAACGATCTCAAAATTATGGAATACACACGAGGCGTGTCTTGCTCGGACATTTGTCTTATTATCAAAGATATCACCTTCTTTTTTTCTCTTTATTGTTGATAGATCTTTCAGCCCTTATCAGTCCGAACACAACAATCGATGCTGCCGCCCCTATCAATACGTATACAGAGTGTACCTTAATATTATCATTTTCGTCACCATTTTCACTTATGGTGTATTCTGCTTGAGCGATAGTATATCTCCCGGTTTCTTTTTCTGTGACCTTTACCACAAGAACGTGATTACCTGGCTTGAGTCCTTCATACATTATTTTAGGTATTGAAGATGTGCGTAGTAAACTTTCATCTCCGTATATGTCCCATTCATAAGTATATTCATAGTTCGGAAAAACATTTATTTCAAAGCACCCGAAATCACCTGAACGTTCGGACTCCGTATTTATTATTTCGACATTTATTTTGCCCATACGATCATTCTTGATCCAGTCGTTTAAAAAATATGATGCAAAGTATTCAGAAACTTCATCAGACCTTATTATCACAGCCGATTCCCTATTTCTAAAAAAGGATGTATCAGTCCAGTTGATCGAACCTACCCAAACAGCGTTGTCTACAATGATGCCTTTATTATGTGTAAGACTGAACCCCTCCCCGCCCTCTATTCCCGCAGCCTTGAGGTCAGTAGTTGTGTTTATAAGCCCTATTTCAGCAGATTTACTTCCAGTGTCAAATGTTAGATCTAGAATAAATCTACTGTCTACTCCCCTAGAAGCAGCATCCACCATCCACGAAACAGGCGAATCTTTCGATATCCCGAGATATGAATTTGACATATCCATTTGTTCAGAATATACTCGGGTCTCTGCTCCATTGATAAAAGATTTTAACGTATCGTATGAATTATCAGGAGACAAAATAGGTGAAACTTTACATCCTTTAAATGTGACTGAATTATTAGAGCCATCATACTTTAGATCAGGATCGGAATATGTTAAATCACCTTCGTAAACTGACTGGTCAGGGTAAAGTGCCAGCATGTCGTTGCAATCGCCGTAGTATTTGCTTGAATCATTCAGAAATATGCTGCGCATGTACGACGAATATTCTTCACTTTGTATTACGACACCCCATCCTCTGTTGCCGTCACCAGATCCCATATTAGATTCGGTCCAGTTCTCGGACGTGATTATAGTCGTCATACCGTCGATTACCGCATATTTTGTATGAACGTACATAAATCGGTCTCCTGGTCCTTTAAGATCGTTAGATCGAGAATCGTTGATCAATATGACCGTACCTCCAGAATCAACAAGAGACTTCATCAATGTTCGTTCTAGATTTGTTGAATCTCTAGATCCCAGAGGAGAACCTTCTAACAAAATAGTTACCTCTACTCCCTTATGTGCCAGTAAACATAATAAAGAAATTGTTTCCATACTAGTTATTTGATATATTGATATCAAGACCTCGTGCTCAGCAGATTCCAGTGCGTTATATATCTCAATACCGTGGCATTCTGGAAATGTGAAGGGTGTAACGTCAGCATTGAACACTATACCGAAGTCGCGATCCGTCATACCAGGACGTGTAAGTCTCCAATCTGCGGACGTATTCGTATCGATAAAAGAACAACGTACCAGATACTTATCGTCAGTTGGCTTGTCATTTGATTTACCTGACCAGTTGTCAGCAATCTTGTTGCCCCAACATACAGAATCTAAAAGTTTATTTTTTATATTATACAGGTAAAGATCATCTCCCGCATCTGCGGGCTTAAATTTACTTTGAGCTACGATACCATTAGTTCCCACTTGAAAGACCGTTAAATGAGGATCGTCAGGACGGTTAAGAAATGTCTGATCAGAATTAATATCGAAAGATATTGTTATCTGAGAGCAATGAGCCAGCATTAAAGATTTTGTAAAAGATACATTACCTTCCCCATCTGATAAGTAAAATCCTTTTAGATCTATATCAATGGTTCCAATATTGTAAAGGGAAAAACCTTCGGCACCTTTAGATTGTACTTCAGATATTAGAATCTCGTTTCCAACTTCTGCGGTACATTCTATTGCATATATTAGGGGACACACTGCAAGTGCCAATACCAGTATTATTGCTGCGATCCTCATCGAACGTATTTACATGTGCCAGCATATCAACTGATAGGCGACAGTTAGCGTACTTAGGTTAATCATATCCTTTTAACAAGATCTCTTACGGCAGCTTCGGGATCTTTAGCCCTTACTACGCCAGATGCAAGAAGCACACCGTCCGCACCCAGATCAAGTGCTGCATGAACATCCTTGCCCGTCTTGATGCCAGCTCCGCATAGTATCATTACAGTGCGGTTGACCTCTCTTACCGCTTCGACGGTAT
>CAYYMA010000108.1:0-2844 GCA_964472805.1 uncultured Methanomassiliicoccales archaeon
CATTCAACAGTTAAAAATGGAAAACGATATTCTAAAGCAAGCAGCGCTGATCATGGGACGAAAATAGAAGTCATTCGTAAGAATGCACACAAATATTCAGTATCAGCAATGTGCAAAGTCCTGCAAATCTCTAGAAGTACCTATTATTTTGAAATTAATAAACAAAGGACCAACAAGCAGTGTGAGCGCGATAACGATATCAATGAAACGATTATTCAGGTATTTAATTCAAACCGAAAATGTTTTGGTACCCGAAGAATAAAAAAAGTGTTACATACGATCCTTATCGTATATACGGAAAGTAAATTTGACACAACGTAAAGTCATAAAGGATTGAGATATGCGGTTATCAGAAGTATTTTTAATTAAAAAAAATTATGCTGGGGGTTTGCCCCCAGCTTTTAAAGTTTAAGCGTTGTTCGATCTGCTACGCATAACAAACACTGCAGCTATAATTATCAAAATAATCGCAGCAGCGGCTATTCCGATGTAAAGCAATGTGTTGCTATCTTCGGCATCAGAGGTAATTATTTCAGAAAGTACATAGCCCGAGCAGTGGTCTATATCGAAGACTGCATTACCGTTAACTACAGTAGCATTTCTTACGGGTTCAAGGCCTATTATGTTACCTTCTCCGTCAGTAATGACATAGTAGATCTGTAGGTTAGTTCCATTATTGAACGTGTTGCCGACGTTATACGTCACAGTTGTTGTTCCAGGCATCGTTCCAGACGCTCCGAACTTGATGTACATGAAGTTACCCTCACCAGAGTTACGGCCATCGGCCAATTTCTTTCTCTGTTCATCAGTAAGGTCGTCCTTATCGATATTCAACTTCATTGTCGTATTAGTATCCAAAGCTGTGCCGTCGTTGGTGATCTTCCACGAATAGAGGAAGTTATCTCCATTGTATACGTCAACAAACATAGTACCCCTGAAGTCGAAATCTCCAGATTCAAAGGCATCTGTTAGATCCGCACTATCAATCTTCATGTATCCATATTGGGTTGATAAAAATGATTTCATGTGCGTAACTAGTTCACTGGCACCGGTAAAGCTCTTTGCATATATCGGTTGTAACGTAAGATCTCCCTTCACTCCCCAACTGGGATTCCACTCGGTTCCGTTATCGGTTTCCCATCCTACGAACTTCTCATCCTCAGAGTTATTTGGAACCGTAGGAGGTTTGATCAATCCGTTGAACGCCACTGTCTGAGTAGGGTTATCGTCCTCGTCACCAATATCGTAGGTTACGACGAACTCTAGACCAGAAACTGCTCCATTATAGGCTCCCTTTATGCTATTAAAGATACCTCTAACTTCTCCGGTGTTCTCGAGATAATACTCGCCTTCACGATCCACATCTAGAATTTCAAGAAGGAATAAATCTGGTGAGAAATGTTCCTCTGTTCCAAGGAATAGACCGTTAATAAAACCAGGTATTTCAATTTCTTCATCTAACAATTCATCCGCAATTTCTGTTACGTCGATTGTAGTTGAATCAGTAATTATACTGGTATAGTAGAATGTTAGACTGGCCCGGACAGCATCATCAACAATAAAGTCCGAGTCATCATCCATGTCTAGTTTCAGAAGTTCAGCGAGATCCCCGCTAACAAGTGCGAAGATAGATGCACTTATTGATTGCTTACCATCTAAAGAAATTGTGTAAGAGACAACCTCGTCCTCGTCATTGTAATTGGCGCTCACTCCGGATTCTCCGGTTGAGTACATCCTGTAACTTACCGACGCACCCACTTTCAGATTAGAAGTGTTGTTCGTTTCGGTAAAGACGTCTCTCTTAGTAATTGCTTCAATTTCTGTGTCAAGTACTTCTTCATCTTCTGTGTCAGGTACTTCTTCATCTTCTGTGTCAGGTACTTCTTCATCTTCCTGATCCATGTATTCTGCTAACTTTATCAAGCTGAGGTTAGTTGTAATCTTTGAGTCGATGATTATGTTCAGATCTAAGTTGAAACTCGTTATCACAGAGTCAGCATTAAGGTTCACCTTACCCTGCATTAGAATGATAACGTCGACATATCCATCGATATTGAAGAGAAGTTCGTCTTCATCTTCAGCACTGATATCCCCATTGTACTTAGCAGATAAATTAAGACGAATTCCGCCATCGACGGCAACCGTGTATCCGCTTTCATCGGCACGTGTAACCTCGATTATAAACGCCATATTAAAATCTGCTTTTTTTATCGCTTCGAATATCAGATTATACATTTCCAGATCTTCGGCATCGATCTCCTCGACGTCTATTAAGTATCCAATTAGTTCTGTCTTCTTCATCGAGTGACTAATTCCCCAAGCGTCCCCTACTTTGAGCTCTGAAGAATCATCCTCCGCGACAACTGCTGTCGCATCCATTGCCGCAGCACATGGTACTACCATGAAAGCCGCGATCAACACCGCTATGATAATTTTTAGATTCATTTTTTCCACCTAATACGTATACCGTACTTATTTTTGATATGTATTTAAGAATACTTAACACACACAGTACGCCTTTTTTCTGACACAATGTTTATATATCTCATTTAGACAAAAAATGTAATTCATATGCGTCTGTTCGTCTTATATATAATGTAAAAATGTATTTGGACAGCAATTTTTATAAAAAGTGAATATGGCGAATTAAAATATAATGCGTGAAAGCAATCATTCCCCGAGTTCGACACTTAGACGCTTAAATTGAGCAACATATTTTTATTTTTTCTGAATTAAAAAGGGTACTGTGGACAAAAATTAAGAGTGGCCTTCTGATTGTCTATGTCGTCAAACTACAAACAGGTCAAAAGGCCATGTTCAACATAGGATTGTTATGCATTAAGA
>CAYYMA010000109.1:0-2835 GCA_964472805.1 uncultured Methanomassiliicoccales archaeon
CCTTGACAAAGAAGACAAATCTACGCCTTCCGCCCACCCAGTGTTTGGTGAAGTTATAGAAGGAATGGATGTTATCGATGCCATCAGTAAAGTTAAAACTGGAAGAGGCGACAAGCCCGTTAAGAACATCATAATCCAGAAGATCGAAGTCCTGGAATAAAGATGACAAGACACGTCACAGAATGCCTTGGAAAGACCAGGGTCGTCGTAGAGAACGGAAAGATAATCGAAGTAGGGGAACCGCAGATAGAAAGTTGTCCTATATTCGGTAAGCACCGAGGAATAGAGAAATTTAATTCCGAGACCGTTAAGAACAACATACAGTTCAGAATGGACGATTTCGGTTTATTTTCTGAAAATCGAGTGGTACGAATGCCAGACTTCCTTTCCTTCGGAATATCAGAGATTTTAAGTACAGCATTAAAGAACGGTCTTATCGACGCAGCTGTGATAGTCGCAGACGGATGCGGTACCGCGATAGTAACTGATCCGGAGATAGTACAAGGCCTCTGTGGACGTATATCGGCAATAATCGAAACATCGCCTATCAGAACAGTGATAGATGCAGTAGGCGAGGATAGAGTGTTGAACAGCGAAACAGCAGAAATAGATATGATTGCAGGTCTTGAAAAAGCATACTCCATGGGTTTCCGTACTGTAGCCGCAACCGTATGCAGTGCTGATGACGCAGTAAAAATAAGAGATGCATATGGTTACAGCACTGTGATAATGGCCGTGCATACGTCTGGCACTTCTTACAGTGACGCAGTAACTCTCTTTGACACCTGTGACGTTATAACAGCATGTGCTTCCGCTACGATACGTCAGGAAGCGAAGAACCGTGATGTTGTGACCGTAGGAAACAAGGTTCCTGTTTACGGCGTTAGCGTCAAAGGAAAAGAACTTGTTAATTATAGACTAAAAGAAACGGGAAGAAAGGAATGGACCGGCGAACCGTCTGAGGATCCGCCTTATCCACTCATCTGAATTCGGCGACTAAATGTGTGCCTGAACGAAGATATATCAAAGGTACACCTTTTAAACGAAGTTTGTCCCTAAGATCCTTATCGTTAGTTAGAACGTATGCTCCGGTACTAAGTGCCAGTTCGATGATAGATGCATCACCAGACGATTCGGTCTGCACAATATCATAACGTCTCGCTAGTTCAAGTGCCACTGACGAATATTTATTCTTAAGACGTTTTAATTCTCCGATTATTGGACCGGGGACGATAAAATGCACATCACCGAGAACGTTTCTTACCGCTAGATCTAAATTGATCTTAATCTCGAAAGGCATCAAAAGTGCGTTCGTATCTAAGATGACGTCAGTCGCCATGGTCTCATTGCTCAACGAGACCATATCCAATAAGTCTCCACTTGTTGGAGATTCTTCGGGATATGGCGATCCTCTGTCCGGGCATCACGCACACGGGTATCTTTAGTACAACGTCAGCGGAATCAGGTCTGGCACTTTTTACGACACCCACGGTGGTAGCAGTACCGACACTCAACATGAGCGGCTCGCTGCTCTTGATCTCATCAACACTAAGTTCTGACGAGGAACCTACAACACGGTCCATAAGAACCGTTTTCATAGTTAACTCGTTAACCACTGGCGGAAGTTTCCCTGGTCTTCCAAGCATGGTTCCGGTTAGACCATCAGATTTAGTGATTGAAGGATCTAATTCAGTACCTATTGCAATCAGGCCTCCTGGACCTACAGATTTGACATTATGTCCTCCTGCTTCCAAAGTCGTTATCTTAGCAAAGATAGCCTCGTAGGTCATCTTACCAGCGACTTCGACTCTACGCCCAGGAACTATCTCTATGTCGTCACCAACATTCAAAGTTCCTTGAATTAGAGTTCCGCCAATGATCCCACCTTTGAGATCCTTTGGCTCAGAACCTGGAGAATTGATATCGAAAGAACGTGCCACATGCATTAGCGGAGTGGATTCTGTGTCCCTTTCGATCTTGTGTATTATGTTAGTTTGAATTGCTTCGGTGAGCATATCGATGTTTACGCCGTGGTTGGCCGAAATGGGAATTACAGGAGCATTTTCTGCTACGGTTCCTTTAACGAACTCTTTAATTTCCTTATAATTTTCCAGAGCTTGCTCTTTCGTAACTATATCGATCTTGTTCTGCACGATCACAATGTGTTCGATGCCTATGATCGATAATGCCATAAGATGTTCTTTTGTCTGTGGTTGTGGACAACGTTCGTTAGCCGCCACCAATAATAGAGCTCCATCCATAAGTGCTGCACCAGAAAGCATGGTCGCCATAAGCGTCTCATGGCCTGGAGCATCAACGAAGGATATCGCTTGAAGGAACTCTGTTTTAGAACCACAGTTCTTACATTTAATTTCAGTACCGTAAGCTGCTGTGCCCTCGCATTTAGGACATTTATAGAATGCTGCGTCGGCATACCCAAGACGTATCGAGATACCTCTCTTTACTTCTTCAGAATGACGATCCGTCCAATCTCCAGAAAGTGCTCTCGTAAGAGTGGTCTTTCCGTGGTCGACGTGACCTATCATCCCGATGTTAGCCTCGGGTTGCTTAGGAACCTGCATCAGTTCTCCGCGGGAGTCTCGCCAGGAGCAAGGGACTCTTCAACAGATTTAGGCCCATATTCTTCAATGGCGATATTTACCTGAACTATCTCAGCGGTGATAGTGGCTCCGCGTATTGCGGTCCTCTTCCTCTCTCCGGGTTTGACCTCATGGAATCCGATTCCATCAGATATCAGAAGTTTTCTCTTTCTTCCGCCGGGAAGGTCCTTCCTCATAGGAGTACCGTTCCCGTCGCTTCCGCCTGTAATCTTAA
>CAYYMA010000110.1:0-2806 GCA_964472805.1 uncultured Methanomassiliicoccales archaeon
GACCAGATACAACCACCCGTCCGCCAAGAGCTCCGGCGACCAAACCAAAAGCAGCAGATGAGGGGTCTCCTGGCACTACGTAATCACACGGTCTATATCCAGTACCTCCACTTACAATGAAAGTGTTGGATTTCTTCTCAACTTTAGCTCCGAACTGCTTCATCATTTCTATTGTGATATCAATATATGGTTCAGAGATCATTTTTCCTGTGACTGTGAGGATTGTATCATTCTGGATAAGAGGTGCACACATTATTATCGATGTGGCAAACTGTGAACTTTTACTACCGTCCACCGAAACTTTACCGCCAATGCTAGGGCCTTTGATCGTGACTGGGGGATAACCGTCGTTGGAATCGCATTCTACTCCCATGCTCTCCAATGCATCTAGAAGAGGACCCATCGGTCTTTGTAAAAGGGTGGCATCTCCTGTGATACGACATTCTGTTGAGAATATGGAACATAATCCAGCGAATGTCCTCATTGTGGTCCCAGAGTTCCTAGTATCAACCTCATTGATGGGAGCGGACAATTTACCGCCATCTATCATAACGCTATCAACATCGTATATGACTGATGCACCGATAGATTCACAAGCATTCAACGTTGATACTGTATCGTCACTTATCAGGGCATTCTTAACGGTGCTACGGCCTTTGGCCATCGCCGAGAGAAAGAATGCACGATGAGTATGACTTTTGGAGGGAGGCGGTGCTATTCTACCCGAAATCTTACCGCCTTCGAACTTGATTTTCATAGTTATCACATACGTCATTGCTACAATGGATACTATACCTTTGTATCCTCGTTGCAGGCTCCGTTTATACTCTGTGATATTCTACATTATTAATAAAACAATGCTGGAGGTTGACTGATGACAAAGAATATAATTAAATTTGTTACGCAATAGAACATATAAGATGTTGAAAGGACTGTATAGATTACTTCAAAAATATGCGAGTAATATAGGTAAATATTATATAGAAGTGCAAACACTAAAACTATCAATTCAATACTAAAAAGGCGATATAAATGGCAAAAAAACAGTTCAAGGCAGAAACTAAACGTCTCATGGACCTGATGGTCAATTCGATATATACTCATAAAGAAATCTTTTTAAGAGAAATCGTATCGAACGCTTCTGATGCGATAGACAAAATGAACTATCATGTCATGACTGATCCCTCCATCGGACTATCAAAAGATGATTTCCGTATCGATATTTCTTTAGATGAGAATGAGCGCACCATTACCGTTTCCGACAACGGAGTTGGAATGACGGCCAAAGATATGGAAAAAAATCTTGGAATGATCGCATACAGCGACACGTCTAATTTCAAATCAAAACTTGAAGAAGGAGCAGACAGCGAAGTAATAGGACAATTCGGAGTCGGATTTTACTCTGCTTTCATGACCTCAGATAAAGTAACGGTCATATCGAAAGCATATGGGGACGAAGAAGCTTCGATATGGGAGAGCAACGGAGCTGACGGTTACACCATAAAGAAAGGCGAAAGAAACTCGTTTGGTACTGACGTCATAATGCACATAAAAGATGATGCGGAAGGCGAAGAATATAACGAATTCATAGATCCTATGTATCTTAAAGATCTGGTAAAAAAATATTCTGATTACGTACGCTGGCCGATCCATATGGACGTAGAAGTAGACGAATGGGTAGATTCTAACGAAAAAGAAGAGGACGGCAGTCCGAAAAAAGAACGTGTCACTTCTGTTCAGAATCAGGTCATCAACAGCATGATACCCATATGGCAGAAAAGTAAGGAAGAGGTTACCGATGAACAGTGTATTGATTTCTATAAACAGAAATTCCATGATTACGATGATCCAATATCAGTTATACGGGTAAACGCAGAAGGACGCACGAGCTACAAAGCCCTGCTTTTTATTCCTAAAAAAGCACCTTACGACTTTTACACAAGAGAATTCCAACCTGGACTGCAATTATACTCGTCCGGAGTGATGATCATGGACAAGTGTGCAGATCTGCTTCCTTATTATTTCCGTTTTGTACGCGGAGTAGTGGATTCGCCTGACTTCTCACTTAACATTTCACGTGAAGTGCTACAACACGACCACCAGCTTAAGATGGTCGGATCTAACCTTACCAAAAAAATTAAGAGTGAGCTCGAGCACATAATGTCCGAAGATCCAGAAGCATACAAAGAGTTCTACGTAAGTTTCGGGCAGCAACTAAAATACGGCATCGTGGACAACTATGGTGCCGACAAGGACGTTCTAAAGGATCTTATTATGTTCGAGTCCGCTAAAGAAGGACTCATCAGCATTTCAGATTATGTTAAGAACATGCCAGAAGACCAGAAGAAGATCTATTTTGTCATATCTGATACAGTAGAACGTGCAAAAAGCCTTCCTCAGGTCGAACCTGTACTCGATAAAGGTTACGACGTCCTCTGTATGACCGACGACGTAGATTCGTTCCTTGTGAACATACTTACCGAGTATGACGAGAAACCATTCTGTAACGTCTCTACGGAAGACCTCGGTCTAGAGTCCGAAGAAGAGAAGAAGGAAGCGGAAGAAAAGAACGAGAAATACAAAGACGTTCTTGAATTTGCAAAGGAAACCCTTGGAGACAGTGTTACTGACGTCAGGATCTCTCGTAAACTGAAGAACCACGCGGTCTTGCTGACCACACAAGGCAACATCACCTTTGAAATGGAGAAGTACTTCAAAGATATGCCTGGTAACGATGGCGAGACCATGAAGGCTTCCCGTGTCTTAGAACTTAATGCGGAACATCCTGCATTCGGATCCCTTGAAG
>CAYYMA010000111.1:0-2787 GCA_964472805.1 uncultured Methanomassiliicoccales archaeon
TGATAGTAACTGGACGGGGAACTTTAGACCATATGCTGAGAACCGCACCTGACGATGTAATAAAAACGATAGAAGAAAGATCTGATTGTATTGTAGAAAAAATAAAAATAGACTCCAGACCAGAAAGTTTACCAACAACCAGCGGAAATAACCTTGTATCCAAGATCGCAGAAGTCTCAAAAATTGTAGGAGATTTGGATACGAATGATCTGATAGAAGCGATATGCAACACAGGTACATCAAAGACGTATCTTCAAAATTATTTCGAAGACATGAGCGACGATGAACTTAAGGGATTGGTACGGGACGCAGAGATACGACTTTTAGAACGCTTTTCGGAGGCTTCAGAATGAAGATTGATGCAGTACGCATACGCCTTTTCGGTAAACTAGCTAATAAAGACTTTGGTCCGATATCTCCTGGATTAACAGTATGTTATGGGGAGAATGAAAGCGGGAAAACGACTTTAAAAGAGTTCATCAGAACCACACTTTTCAAAACCTCTGAACGTAAAAAAGGAGTGTATCCACAAACCTCTAATACAGACTCTGGAGAAATAGATTGCATTACTGATTCAGAGAAAAAATTTACCATCAAACGGGACGGCAACAAAATATCATCCGATATTGAGAAAATGCCATCGGATATATCTGGCGTAGATCCAGAAACCTACAGAAACATCTATGCGATGAACCCTGAAGATCTGATAAACACCAACCTTGTTGAATCAGGCGATATAAAAAGACGTTTTCTTACGGTTCCAGGAGGAGAGAACATGCCACAAATCTCTGCAGCCATAGATTCCGAGATGGAAGAACTTCTGAACACGTCACGAATAACCTACAACAAAGGCATTGGAGAAATTATTGATAAAATCGATAAGAACGAGAAACTTATAGCCTCCGCCAAGACGAAGGGAATAGACTATAATGATCTCGTCGAAAAAGAAGCTCGTCTAGAAGCTACGTTAAAAACGCTCAGAGAAAAGCAGATTGAAAGTAACTTACTGAAAGCAATAATAAAAAGCTACGAAGATCAAATGAAATTAGTAAAAGAATACAACGATTTGGTTGAAAAACGCAAAGAAATGAACGATGCTGAAAAAGCACCTTCGGAAGGCATGGACATATATCATGGTCTGAACCAAACGTTAAAGATAACTTTAGAAAAAAAAGAGATAAATGAGAAGAGTTTAGAAAAACTTAAGGACGGATTGGGAAAGGTTTCACTTCAGGCCCTAGGCCACAACGTAGGACGCATACAAACCCTCAATGAGAACATTGGAACCTATCGATCAGCTATCGAAAAATCTTCCGAACATGAAACAAATATAGATACTCTGAACTCTAAAATATCGCAGTTGATGACCGAGGCCAAATTAAATGACGATACAGTCGAAAATGCAGACACGAGTGAAGAAGTAATACAGCGTGCCAAAAAAGGATCGGATAAAAAGAAAAACTATCTCCCTACTGCTCTAATGGCAGTACTGGCAATAATATCCTTTGTCGCTGCTTTCATTGCAGGAATTACATTAGTTTATGCTGTAGGTGCGATATTCGCTATACTTGCGGCCGTTATCATGTTTTATCCTTTAAGGGATAAAAACGATGATTTTTCCGAATATGTGGCGTCCAAAGGATTCCCTGTAGATACACTAAGGGAAAATGTCGTTGCATTGTGTTCTAAGATCGATGAAGTACGTTCATTAATAGGTCAGCGTGACACTTTAGTTTCAAAGGAAAGAGAACTGGATGATATGATCGCATTATTCGATCTTAAATTAAAGATCGTTGCCGAAAAAGTGGGTATCGAACGCGTATCCTTTGAAGATGATGTACGTAAACTTCAATCAATGGCCACTTCTGCGCCGGGTTTATCCGAAGCCACAGAAACATTAGAAGATTCCATAAACAAGTATAACACCGCCGTTACTGCCGTTGACAGATATCTTTCGTCATACGGATCAATCGAAGAACTAGAACGAATAGTTCAATTGAAAAAAGATCGTGATGCAATTGACGGAAAAATGGCCACTATGAAAGAAGTTCTAGAAACCGCTGGAATAGAATTAGATTCAGAACCTCCTACGACTCCAGAGGATTTTAATGAAGAGATTGAATCTTTACAAAGAGGTCTCGGAAGTATAGGTAACAAAAAATCTGCAATCCTCAAAGATGCCGATACTGAACGCCTGTATAACGAAAGAAGTGCTTTACAAGCTGAATTGGATGCTATGGTGCTGGACTGGGGCGTGCTTTCATTACAGAAATATATTTCAGATTTCGCATGTGACGATATATACGATAATATGCAGCCCCGCGTGATTCAGACTGCTGATCTATATCTTGATATGATGACGAACGGAAAGTATCACATGGATAACGACCCACGGACAAAGGACGTTTCTATTCGTGGAGGTACAGAAGTCAAGTCCAAAGAGATGTGGAGCTCTGGCCTTGCTGGACAGGTTTGTCTGTCTCTAAAACTTGCCATGGCGAAAGAACTGTCAGACGAAAAACTTCCGATTCTGCTGGATGATGTTTTGCTCGTATTCGATTCAGAAAGAAAAATGGGGGCTTGTCTAGCTTTAGCAGAGGTAGCAAAGGAAACACAGATAATACTGTTCACTTGTGACCGTGAGACGTACGAATTCATGAAACAGGTGGGTAGCGATATAATAGAAATGGGAATCTAAATACAATATCATTAGATTGAACTGATCATTGAATATGACATGTCATACTGGGAGTTTTCATAACCTCATAGGTCTTAATCAATTTTACC
>CAYYMA010000112.1:0-2773 GCA_964472805.1 uncultured Methanomassiliicoccales archaeon
TAGGTACCATGGGTGCCGACGAATGGTGCTGCACCTCGCCTCTTCTGAGGACCGGGGTCACAGAGCTCAGTCCTGAGTTCTACAAACATACTGTAGAAACCGCCGACGGTACAGGAGCAAAGGATATGGTCATGACCTGCTCCGGATGTTACAAGACCGTTCTTAAGGATTCAGGCAAATATTACGCTAAAACGGGACAAAACGTCTACCACTTTTCACAGTATATCGAGGAACTTATTGCAAAAAGAAAACTTCCCCTCAACAACGAGTTCAAGGTCAAAGCGACCTACCACGATCCGTGCCACCTAGGAAGGCACGCTGGAGTGTACGAACCCGCCAGAAATATCATCAAAAAGATCAAAGGTATAGAATTCGTCGAAATGTACCGTTCTAGAGAACTTTCCAGATGTTGCGGTGCAGGCGGAGGATACAAAAGCCAATACGGCGACTACGCCGTCTCTGTAGCCGTGGACAGGATCGCAGACGCAGAAGAGGTCGGAGCTGAACTGATCATCACTTCTTGCCCGTTCTGTGTGCTGAATCTCAGACAAGGCGCTAAGAAAGCGGGATCCAAGATCAAGGTGATGGATCTGTCAGAAGTGCTACTTCAGGTAACAGCTCCAAAGGAAGAGAAGAAAGAGGACACGTGTGCGGAAGTTGCCAAGCCTGCTGTAAAGGAACCTGCGGAAGTTGCCAAAGTCGAAACAACTCCAAAAGAAGTTGCTAAGACGGTGGAAACACCCAAGGAAGTTGCTAAGACGGTGGAAACACCCAAAGAAGTTGCTAAGACGGTGGAAACACCTTCAGATGTCGCCAAAGTCGCTCCTGTGAAGAGACTTCCAGATTGGGTTAAGAACGAGACCGAAGAGGTCTACATCGATGACTATACCGATTACACACCAGAAGCCGTCGTAAGAAGAGCAGCTTGGAATAATGGTCTAAGATGCAGAAGAGATTACGGCGATGACCGCATACCTGTTGCATTCGTAAAAGGAAAAGTCGCAGTCTTTGTAGAGTCCGCAGATGCTGATAAAACGTTAGACAACAAACTGAAAGCTAAAGGTTGGACAGTTCTCAGGTATAATGAGGACGATATAACTGACGGTGAGAAACAAGGCGAAGAAATCGCTGAGGCCGTAAAGGAGAACCTTAAGGCAGCCAAGAAGAAAAAGCGCTGATCTTAGTGTTAAACTAAAATGCCCTTCGACATGCTGAGCCCTTGGCTCGCGGATATGCTTCGAGAAAGGGGCATTGAAGAACCGACTGAGCCTCAGGCAGATGCGATTCCTAAGATCGCAGCAGGCCAGAACGTCCTATTAGTAGCACCAACAGGCATCGGTAAGACCGAAGCCGCCATACTTCCTATACTCGACGAGTTGAAGAAAAGTGGCGGCAACGGTTTTCAGTGTCTGTATATAACGCCACTGCGAGCGTTAAACCGCGACATGCTGAAAAGGCTGGAAGATTACGGAAAAGAATCGGAAATCTCAGTAGGCGTAAGGCACGGAGACACCACACAAAGTGAAAGGAACAGTCAATCTAGAAATCCTCCAAAGATATTGATTACTACGCCTGAAACATTACAGGTACTTTTTACAGGAAAAATTCTAAGGCAACATCTCAAAAATGTGAGATGGGTAATTGTTGACGAGATCCACGAACTCGCTGATAACGAACGCGGAGCACAGATGAGCGTTGCTTTGGAACGGCTTTCTGCGACTGCGGGCGAATATCAAAGAATCGGACTTTCGGCGACCGTTGGAAATGTCGAAGAAGTAAAAAATTTCCTTGCTGGCGTAGGGCGTGAAGTTACTGTTTGTAGGCACGATACGCACCGAGATTATGACATAACCGTAGAAAGTCCGAAACCGGATAACGACCCCGTACTTTTAGACAAACTCCAAACGGAACCTGAAATGTTAGGCGTGATGAAACATGGACGCCGCCTTATCGAAGAAGGTCGATCTACACTTTTCTTCGTAAATACGAGAGAAACAGCAGAATGGCTTGCTGCAAGATATCGGCTCTGGGATACTGACTTTTCCATAGATGTTCACCATGGCTCACTTTCCAAAGATACTCGTATGGAAATGGAGGACCGTTTTAAGGGTGGAGACCTAAAAGCACTGCTTTGCACATCTTCACTTGAATTAGGTATAGACGTAGGAAGCACCGATCTAGTCATCCAGTTCAACTCACCTAGACAAGTTTCAAGGATGATCCAACGTGCTGGACGTGCAGGTCATCGTATGGGCGAAGTGATAAAAGCTAGAATACTAGCTACCGCACCGGACGAAATCGCAGAAGCAATGGTAATTGCACGGAGATGCGAAGTACGTGAAATGGAGAACTTAGAAGGACGTAAATGTCCACTCACCGTGGTAGCAAATCAATTGATCGCTATGACAATGAGCGGACGTATAGATCGTGACACTGCATTCGAAGTTTTCAGTAGATCGTATACTTTTAGCAACTTAGAAAGATCAGAAATGGACGACGTACTAGAACAACTGAAGTCCATAAAAATGATATTTGAGGACGAAGAAGGGTTCAGACGTTCTCGCAGAGGTATGAATTATTTTTACAGCAACATTTCGATGATACCAGACGAAAGAACGTACATGATACGCGACATAGGCACAAGGTCTATTATCGGCTCACTGGACGAAAGTTTTGTCGCCACCTTTGCGGAAGAACATGCAATGTTCATAGCAAAGGGTCGTACGTGGAGAATCGTCGAAATGAGGGAAAGAGAGATCCTTGTAGAAGAAGC
>CAYYMA010000113.1:0-2766 GCA_964472805.1 uncultured Methanomassiliicoccales archaeon
CTTCCAAGACGATCGAGCCGTATGTTCCAGTTTTTCCAGTTCCAGTTTGGGCCTGAGCGAATAGATCATGGCCTTTGAGACCTTCAGGTATTACTTTTGTCTGAACTGGAGTGGGTTCTACCCATCCCATCTCGTCCATTGCTTTGACTATCTCGTTAGAGATCTTTAGATCGGTGAATGTTGTCATAGTATCCTTTCATTGAAAAATAAAATGAACTGTAAATATTACAGAAAGTTTTGATTTTAAAGAGTTTTAACGATATATCTATATAAATATGTCTATGAAAAAGAGTCGATTATGCCTCAGAATCCTTTATAATTAAGTGAATACCCAAAACTTCTCCCTGTCGAGGAAATGGCAAAGGCATTGTTTTGGAATGGGAAATCATGCCGATATCTATGATGTTGGCCGAAGTTTTTTTCCATACTTTGTGTTCCATGTTCGCATCTAACTCACTTTGGAATTGCCCCCGCTTACGCGGGGACCATCTCCTCAAACTATTCTCGTCAACGTCACTTAAAAATATCTTTATCGACGAAAATAATTATCTATTTCTCTAACGTTCTAATTACAATGGCTGAAAAGTGGGACTGGCGTGGCGACGACGTGCCTCGAATTGAAGGTAAGATAGCAATAGTAACTGGAGCGGCTTCTGGACTTGGAGCGTACTTCGCGGAAGCTCTGTGTATCAAAGGTGCATTGGTTATCATTGCTGACGTTGACGTTGAGCGTGCTAAACAAGTGGCGGAAAAAATATCTTTTCTTGTGCCAGATGCTAAAATATATGTTCAAACGCTTGATTTAGCAGACCCTGTGTCAATAGAGAGGTTCGCAACTTGGTATAAGACAAAGTATAGCACTCTTGACATTTTAATAAACAATGCTGGCATAATGACTCCCCCTTATGGAATTACCATAAAGGGTTTCGAGTTACAATGGGGAATTAATCATCTGGGTCATTTTTCTTTAGCCTATCACCTGTTTCCTACTTTGTACTCTACATCAGGTTCCCGTTTGATAACTCAGACGTCTATTGTACACCGTGGAGGGAAAATCAATTTCAAAGATATTAATTCCAAAAAATCTTATAGTCCTTGGAAGGCATACAAACAGAGTAAACTCGCCACACTCCTTTTCTCCAGGGAGTTGGACGAACGTATGAGATCTCTTGGCATAGAATATCCGATGAGCATATCCACACATCCCGGTCTAGTGAATACTGATTTGTATCTGAACAGGGAAAGAATGAGGAGATGGCTGAAACCGTTTATGCACGATCTTGAGGCAGCTGTTGTTCCTGCCCTTCGAGCAGCTTTAGATCCTATGGTAAAAGGGGGGCAATCCTTCGGCACTGACGGCTGGATGGAGTTTAAAGGCAAAGCCGTTATTGTCCGTCCACATGGTAAAGGAAAAGATATGGGCTTAGCATCCAAAGTATGGAAACTTTCGGAAGACATGACTGGCCTGGATTTTTCAGCACGTCTTAACGAATACGCGTCATCTAAAGATCGCAAATAAAAAGAGTCGGTATAAGAAAATATATTACTTGATAAGAAACCAATTCATAATCATCAGGCTTATGAAAGGTTCGAGCTTCTGGCTGGCCTGTTGTATCGTACTGGGCGATATTCCAATGATATTTTAGAATGCGGATATTTTGTACAATTCTTATCGTTCTTGATAGACCATGTTTTTTCGTCTTCTTTTTACTAGACATAAACGGACATAGAAAACATTAATTTTTATATCGTTCAGAATCAGACCTTTACAACACGTTCTTACATCGAACTGTCAAAGTCAAGTTACTTTGTAATATCTCATTGAGTAATTGTGGTGTGTTATTCTTTATTTTTAATTATTACTTTTATTTCGATAGACAATGTGCTCTAATATCAGGACCATAACGATACCCACCACAAAACCGTTGGTTATTATTGGACTTATGGTTGCCGGGAACCCAGAAGCCACAGTGTCAGGAAGAAATGATACAAGTATTCCCAGTAGAAGCGGGACTCCGATAATCATACCATCATCGAATGTCCTGACGGCGGCATTCTCTTGACCCAGCATTAGGCCCGAAGATATCTGTGCTGCCATCACGAAGGCTAGAACCACGCCGATTACCGGCCCAGGTATACTGCCAAGATAGCCTATGGCGAGAGGTGACATTGATAGTACAATTAATGCTAAACCAACGGGAACAAGAGCGTATCTAGAAGCACATTTTGTTGTGGCGATTACACCGGGGCTCAGTGAGAAGTTTACTGAACCTATCACTCCAGTCAGACCGGATAGAGCGTTACCTAGACCAGTGACGATAACTCCACGTTTCACACGGCCTTCCATATCATCTGCTTTCAGTATACCACCTACTGATTGAATGGATCCCAGGTCATTAATAGCAAGTGCAAGGAAGCATATCAAAAACGCTGCTAGTACGCCTATATCAGGTATGGCGAGAGGGCCGATAAAGCCTGTGGGAAGCGCTAATATCGCGGTGCCTTCGGACAATAGAGGAATCGAACCAAAGATGGCGACATATGCCAGACTTCCAATGATGATGGCCCACAGTGCCAGGGTAGTTTTTAATATCCCATTCAGTAACCCGTTCGCTACGAAGAGTATTAGGGCGAAAACAATAGCGAAGGAGAAGGCATGCGTGGATGATACCACGCCGGCACCGTCGATGATAAGGTCAAGTATTACCGGCGCCAGTGTGAATGCGATCAATATCAGAACTACAACGATGACACGTGGCGTGAATA
>CAYYMA010000114.1:0-2748 GCA_964472805.1 uncultured Methanomassiliicoccales archaeon
GATAGAAGAACAGATTGCGGAGTTGGAGGAGCAGATATCCAACACCAAGTACAATAAAGCAACAGAAGGCCACATAGGAAAACTAAAGGCTAAGATAGCGAAGCTTTCCGAAGAAGCGGAAAAAAGACGTTCCCGAAAAGCCAATACCAAAGGTTTCTACGTTAAAAAAGCAGGCGATTCAACAGTAGCGTTGATCGGATTCCCGTCTGTTGGTAAGTCAACACTTCTAAATCAGCTCACAGGCGCTAAGTCTTCAGTGGGTGCATATCATTTCACAACTCTGGATATCGTTCCTGGTGTACTCGTGTATAATCACGCAAAAATTCAGATACTGGATATGCCTGGTTTGATCAAGGACGCATCTCGTGGTAAAGGGCGTGGTCGTGAGGTCATCGCAGCTGCCAGGGCGTCCGACATAATATTATTCGTCATAGATGTTTTCAACGCGAACATCGAAGTACTTTTTAATGAGCTTTATGATTCAGGCATACGTCTCGATCAGAGGGCTCCTGATGTTGTAATTACATCATCCGGACAGGGCGGAGTTATCGTTAAGCCCACTCTTAAACTTACAAAAATAACTGAAGAAATCGTCAGAGATATGACCATTGCATATGGGTACATCAACGCGACAGTCGTCGTCCGTGAGGACATAAACGTTGAGCAGATGCTCGATGTGCTTTCCGGTAATCGCGTTTACATAAAATCTCTAATGGCCGTCAACAAAGTGGATATGGCTCTTCCTGGGCAGCTTGATGGTGTTATAAAGAAACATAAGGATTTCCGTTTGATTCCTGTTTCCGCAGTTACTGGATTTGGTATAGAGGATCTAAAACAGGGTCTGTATGAGACGATAGACATGATACGTGTTTATCTGAAGCCACAGGGCCAAGAGCCAGATATGGAAGTTCCGCTGATCGTAAAGAGAGGCAATAGCATAGCGGACGTGTGTGAACTTATTCACAGGGATTTCAAGAACCAGTTCAGATATGCTATGATATGGGGAACCAGCGCTAAGTTCCCTGGACAGACGGTAGGTATGGACCATGTTCTGCACGATGAGGACGTCGTATCCATTATCGTAAAACGCTGAATTATCCAACGTCGTTGTTAAATGTAAGTTCATCTTTATTGAATCTATAATCTATCCTACAGGATATGGTGTGAAAATGAACGGCAAAACGAAGATTATATTGATAGCGATTTTGGCCTTTTCCGCTATGACGCTGGGCGTCGCAGCGTGCGAGGTCGATGACGCATACGCATTGAACGCTGATGAAGAGGCACTTTTAGAGGCAAATAACGATATTCCTGAGATGTGGATATATGTTGCTTTGGGAATCGTCGGAGTATTGGCGATCTTAGACCTAGTACTATACCGCCGTAAACATAAGTTCTGACGTTATAACTAAACTCTTTTTCAATCTCTTATTCTGTGTGTTCTAAGCAACACGTTTATTATCATTTCCTGTATAGCAGAGCCTATGATTCAATGTCCCCGTGGAACCAGGGATTTTCTTCCGGATGAGATGGAAAGACGCAGATATTACGAAGGAAAGCTTAGGTCCGTGGCTCTTAAGTTCGGCTTTAGGGAAACGGAGACTCCGATATTTGAGGACTCTGAACTTTTCGTACTTAGAAGTGGCCCGAACATTCTGAACGAATTATACGTTTTTAAGGACAAGGGTGACAGGGAACTTGCTTTACGTCCAGAGCTGACGGCTCCTGCGATACGTATGTTCGTGAACAATATGAGCAACGAGCCGAAGCCTATCAAGATATTTTATTACGGACAGTGCTTCAGGTATGAGAGGCCACAGAGCGGTAGATACCGTGAGTTCTTCCAGTTCGGTGCCGAAATCATCGGTTCCGCGACTCCAGAGACGGATGCTGAAATAATAGCATTAGCAACAGCGATGATCAAAGAGCTCGGACTAAAAGAATACAGGATCAGTATCGGACACATCGGAGTTCTAAGACAGAAACTTGCAGATGCCGGCGTACCGAACGAAAGAACTGCAGAGGTCCTTCAGAAACTCGATAAGAAACTTTACGATGAAGTACGTCCGATAATGGAGGACTTGAACGTAGATCAAAGCGACATAGACGATATATTTGAAATAACTCAGACTGTTGGAGGAACCGAGGTCCTAGATAAAGTGCCAGGTGAGGCAGGGGATTACCTTAGGGCCATCATTTCAATACTTTCTGCCATGGGCGTGGATGACGTAAAAATAGATCTTGGTGTTGTGAGAGGACTTGATTACTACACTGGAATGGTGTTCGAGGCCGAGGCACCTGTATTAGGAGCAGAAAAACAGATCTGCGGTGGAGGTTCGTATACACTGTCTGAGCTATTCGGAGGGGAGAAGGTGTTCTCCACGGGTTTCGCTATAGGTTTTGATAGAATCCTTTTGGCAATGCAAAAAGAGGGCATTGAATACAAGTCCAAAGGCATAGATGCTTATGTAGTGCCAGTATCGGACGATGTGCGTATAAAAGCGGTTGAGATCACAACGATGCTCAGAAAATTTGGAGTATCATGTGACACGGATATAATGGGGCGTAAGATGTCAAAGGCCATGAAATACGCATCATCAACTGGAACGAGATTTGCAGTAATTGTAGGAAAGAATGAGTTAGAATCAGATTCTGTGACTCTACGTGACATGGCCACAGGCGATCAAAAGATCGTTCCGATATCTGAATTAGTGAACGTAATTCAGGCCTGATGTTTGTCAAGCTCGA
>CAYYMA010000115.1:0-2745 GCA_964472805.1 uncultured Methanomassiliicoccales archaeon
GTCCTTGATAAGAAGTGTTCTGGTGGAGCGATCGCCCATATTAACCTTGAATCTAATTTCCCCAATAAGGAAGTAGCTTGGGAGATGCTAAATAAAATTGCTCAAGCTGGTGTTATTTACTTCGCATTCAATACAAGAATTAATGAATGTATTAACCACCACGGATTTGTTGGTACAGATACTTGTCCAACTTGTGGTGAGCCTGTATACGATACATATCAGCGTGTAGTGGGCTACCTAGTCCCCTCAAGAGCCTATTCCAAGAATCGCCTAAAAGAATTTAATGCAAGACAATGGTTTGAATTTGCGGAGATGATGCGGTGAACATAAAAACAATTATTGATGAAGATTTTACAAATTATAAAAAACCTTCTATGGTAATTGGTTTTCCATATTGTACATTCAAATGTGAAAAGGAGTGTGGTATGCAAGTGTGCCAAAACAGTACACTTGCTACCTCCCCCAACATAGAAGTTGATTTAGATTCAATTGTAGTTAGATATTTAAACAATAGCATTACATCAGCTATTGTTATGGCTGGACTAGAGCCATTTGATTCCTATAAGGATTTATATGAACTAGTGTATGAGTTTAGGACAAAAACAGATGATGATATTGTTGTTTTCACTGGATACAATAGAGCAGAGGTGGAAAACAAGGTTAAAGAACTTTCAGCTTTTAAAAATATCATTATTAAATTTGGTAGATTCATCCCAAATGCCAAATCAAGATATGATGATGTACTAGGTATCAACCTTGTAAGTGACAATCAATATGGGGAGGTAATTAGTTGAAGATTAAAGTAACTGATGATATTGAATTGCGTGATGAAATTAGGAGGCAACTAAAAGAAAATGGCGGCCATTGTCCTTGTTCTTTAATAAAATCTGATGATACTAAATGTGTTTGTAAAGAATTTTTAGAATCTAATGAAGATGGGTATTGTCATTGTGGACTGTATTATAAAGAGAAGGCGGCTAAAATAAAATCATGAAAGCTAAACAATTATCTGTAATTCTTTCTGGCCTTGGAGATACGGAGGTTATGATTTGCCTGTCTCCTGATGTAAGCAACTCAACCCCTTGCGTCCCTATTAAGGCGGCTAATTATGGGTTCTATTGGGGTGAGGGTATGGTTGTATTGTTGCCCACTAAAGAATTGGTTGAGAAGAAAAAGGAGGAGTATAATGCCAAAGATTTCTAATACAGAAGTATCTGGGCTTGAGAGGTCTATTAAAACAGCAAAGTATCCTAAGTCTGTAGATATTGAATCTCTCAATTCAGAACTAACCAAGGGGATTCAAGCCTGTTCTTCTAGCAATACAGGCGAGGGACATGATAATTTTCTAAAAGGAATTGTTGTACATTTTGATATGACTTTTAGCAATAAGGCTTGGGTTGAAGCACAGAGATATCATTTTCTTGAATTTGTATCAAGTCAATCCACGATGCACAAGGCCGCTAATTTTGACCTACAGTTGCAGTTTAATGAGTATGTAGACCCTATCATTGCCAAGAGAGCGCAAGAGCTCAGGGACGATTATACGGCCTCTCAGACCCCTACAAACTTCCTTCGACTTGTGTATAATATCCCTGCTGGTTTTGAATTAACTGCTGGCATGGTAACAAACTATCAACAGCTTAAAACTATTTATCAACAGCGTAGGCATCATAGGCTACCTGATTGGCAAGTGTTCTGTGACTGGATTGAAACCCTACCTATGTTTATGGAATTAACTCAAAAAAATAAGGAGAGGAACTATGAAAATTAAAATTATCTATCACAACCCTAATCTACAACATATTGAAAAGATTGAACAGGGCGATTGGATTGACCTAAGAGCATCCCAAGACTATCATCTAAAAACTGGTGAATTTGCTCTTATTAGCCTCGGAGTTTCTATGAAATTGCCCGAAGGTTATGAAGCGCATATCGCCCCAAGGTCTTCAACATTCAAGAATTATGGCATCATTCAAACGAACTCTCTTGGTATCGTGGACAACTCATATTCTGGGACTAATGATATTTGGAGAATGCCTGTATATGCAACAAGAGACTGTGATATTAAGCTTAATGAGCGCATTTGCCAATTCCGTATTGCAGAGAAAATGCCAAGTGTTGACTTTGAAGAAGTAGCTACTCTTGATTCTGTTGACCGTTCGGGCTTTGGTTCTACAGGCAAGTAAATACCAATATAATTAAAGAGGGGATTTATTTCCCCTCTTTTTGTTTAATTTGCCCATTGACAAATGTACAGGCCATATGATATAATTCACTTATAAAACAAACCCAATGCTCCCATAGATTACATTACATAATCACCCCATTTCAACATACCCTATACTTATCTAATAGTATAGAGGTGAATCCATATGGCGTTAATATCTCAAATAATAACAGCTAATGAAGCAATGAAAATAGCCGCCCAATTTGTTGACTTAGAGCACGAATATACTATAAACTATGTTATGTCTGATATCAAAAAATATGCACAAAATGGCAAAAATTTTTTCTACTATAGTCGCAAATGGGTCAATGAATGGTTCTGGGAGGATATAACCTCATATTATTGCTTTAACTATTTTCGCAGACTTGGCTATCAAATTTCTGTAGAACCCAATAGATATAAAGAAAACGATGAAATATGTATGATAAGGTGGTAAAACAAATGATTGAAACAACTAATATGCTTAAAGAGCTGTACCGCATTTTCGATGGGATTAATGAGAAGTATTTTGACAACTC
>CAYYMA010000116.1:0-2673 GCA_964472805.1 uncultured Methanomassiliicoccales archaeon
CAGACATACTTTTCATGGACGAAGCGTTCAGTGCACTAGATCCTCTAATAAGAAGCGATATGCAGGACGAGCTCATTAAGATTCAATCACGTTTGAATAAAACAATAGTTTTTGTAACTCACGATCTAAATGAAGCCCTAAAATTAGGAGATCGCATCGCCCTAATGAAGGATGGAGAAGTAGTCCAAGTAGGTCGAGCAGAAGAGATACTTCAGAATCCTGCGGACGATTATGTTCGCAGTTTTGTTAAAGAAGTAGATAGAACAAAAATATTGACCGCTAGTCTATTCATGAAAAGACCCAGGAACATATTATACGTGGCACAAGGACCAAGAACCGCTCTCAGGATGATGGATAACTCGGACCATAATGAAATGATGGTCATAGACAAAGACAATCACTTCATTGGAAGACTAAGGTCGGACGATATACTACGTGCGATACAGTCAGGCGACAAAGATCTTTCAAAGGTAGTGATAAGTGATATGCCAGTAGTTAACCCAGATACTCCGATGAGTGATGTTATACATGTTATGGTCACAACAGACTTCCCAATACCTGTGGTGGACGAGGAAAATGTCTTCTTAGGCACTGTAAGTCCTTCAGTTGCCGCTCAGACTCTAAATGGAGGTGAGCCGCAATGAACTCCCTCGTAGGAACCTTCGCTGAAGAACTTGTTGATTTCATAGCCTATTATTTTGGCTGGCTATTAAACTTGTTCAAGGAAATACTCGATCTGGTCTTAGATACAATAGGAATTATTCTTACGTATCCCGGACCTGCTTTGTTCATACTGGTACTGATAGGAATATCTATATTGATCACTAAACGTCTGATACTTCCAATATTTATCGGCGTAGCATTCTACGTAATCTATTGGATGGGTTACTGGGACAGTTCCATGGTCACATTGAACATGGTACTAGTATCCACAGCAGTAGCGGTGATTATAGCTATACCATTAGGAATATGGTCTGCTAACAGCGAGAAGGCAAATCCTGTGATAAAGGCCATTATGGACTTTATGCAGACAATGCCAGCTTTCGTGTATCTTATACCAGCTGTTATTTTCTTCGGACTTGGAGTAGTTCCCGGAGTAATAGCCACGGTTATATTCTCCATGCCTCCAGTAGTAAGACTTACTAACTTGGGAATAAGACAAGTTCCCCCGGAGATGAGCGAAGTAGCAGATGCCTTTGGTTCGACCAAATGGCAAAAGCTTACCAAAGTACAGTTGCCGATCGCAATGCCTTCAATAATGGCTGGAATTAATCAGTGTATCATGCTTTCACTCTCAATGGTCGTAATAGCGGCCATGATAGGCGGAGGCGGACTAGGTGGAGACATCGTATATGCTCTAAGCAGAATCGATGTCGCTATCGGATTCGAAGCTGGTCTAGCAGTCGTACTGATCGCAGTAACTTTAGACAGATTGACACAGGCGTTCAAAAAAGGGAGTGAATGAGCTCGCTCATAGGAGAAACTAATGAAGAAAGAATCTTTAATTAAACTGGTGGCAGTCGCTATAGTGTTAGCATTCCTGGGCACCGGGACCTACCTTTACGCTGGCGAATCTAATCTAGAACCGATCGAACAGACCGGAATAGTACTGGATGGAGGGGCTAAATCCGGATTAGCGGTACTTGAACATACGCATGATGCAGGAATAATAAGTATATCCGATCTGAATGCTAATGCTGGTCTTTTCGATGGAACTATAACCGGTATAGATGCAGGTGCAGGGCTAACAAAACTAACCAAAGATACAATAGAAGAATATGGTTTGAATTTTGATCTTATGTTAAGTTCGGAAGCTGGAATGCTAGCTGCTCTAGATGCTGCAAGCAAATCAGGAGAACATATTGTGGTGACCATATGGGACCCACATTGGGCCACCGGTGCATATGGAGTAACATATCTGGAAGATCCAAAGGGTACCTATGGAGCAGCAGAATCTATCGAGTCGTGGGCAAGGGCAGGACTGATGGATGAAGACCCCATTCTAGCTGGAATTATGGAACATTATGAATATACCCCAATTGAGTTCAGCGGACTCCTTGATTACATCGAAGAAAGTGCTGAAAACATAGGCGTCGCGACCAAACAGTGGGTCGATAATAATCCAGATCTACTAGAAAAGTGGACCGATGGCGTAGAGAAGAAAGATCGCGGAAATATCGAGATCGGACTTGTCGGCTGGGCATGTGCAATGGGAACATCAAATGTTCTTAAGCATGTTCTTGAGAGTGTTGGTTACACCGTGACCCTTACTATCGTCGACACGGGCGTTATGTTCGCTGGCCTAGCATACGGAATAATAGATCTGACAACAACGGTCTGGATGCCACTAACGCACATGCAATATTTGGAAAGGTACGCCTAAATTTCCTATTGCTATAGCCCGTAACCAAACTTTTTAAATTTACATTTTTAATTTTATAACATTACAATGTTTAAACTATGACAGTAAGAAAAGTAATAATTATTGATTACAGATAACCTAAACATGTCCAAATTTTGCAACGTGTGTGGAACTCCACTCAAAGAGGGTGCTAAATTCTGTATCACTTGCGGTTCTCCTGTAAAGTCTGCTAATTCTCAATTTACATACGATGACTCTGCAGAAGGCACGGTCATCAACATTACGGCCGAAAACCTTTTTACTACAGTAGC
>CAYYMA010000117.1:0-2615 GCA_964472805.1 uncultured Methanomassiliicoccales archaeon
GTATAGGAAAAGTCTTTACAATTTTTGATTTTTTTAAATATTTATCGTCTTTTAATGCGGTTTACACTATCGCCAATATATCTTTTTTGACGCTAATGTGTTTTAACGTCGTACTTATCAGAGTGATATTTGATATAATCACTAAAGAAACATCATTTTAGTTTTTAATACGACATGTACTTTTTTAGGTCAGGCGGTTAACATTTATTCGTGATCACAAAGTTAAAACAAATTGAAATTTCAAAGAGTTGTATTATATTCTTCTAAAACATCTTTCAAAGGATCAAAAAATGAACACTGAATCTGAAGTTTCTAAGGCAATGGAAAGTGAAGAACGTTCCGATTCTGTTGCTTTGTATATTAAGTGCGAAATAGATCATCTTGAGGCTAATGATTCTATCGCTGTTGTAGGAATTACAAAGGCACTCGTGGATAGATTTATGCCTACTTTTTACAATGATGAATACTTGAATATTGAGTATCTTGCTGGTTCTGTACGTGATTTTGCTAACAAGTTTATTTTAGATCCAAATTTTTATATAAAAAAATGCATCGATTCTTCTGACGAAATAAATCATGTGCCCGATTCTGAAGTTATCGATGAAATAGAACGGGAAATTCGTTCTAATGCAGTTGCATCCTATATTATGTGGGAAATTCTAATGATGGAAATGAATGACGGTGTTGCCGTCAGAGGGTTCATAAAGGCACTTGTGTACAGATATATGCCTTCATTTTACAATGATAAATCTTCGAATATTGAGTATCTTGTAAATCATGTTCGTGACACTGCTAATTATTACGCTGCAAATTACGATTCTTATTGTGAGCAGTTCATTGATTTTTCTGGCGAAACTATTGTTACCTATGATCCTAATGATAAAGTTGAATGCGAAGTAACCCCATCAGAAGAACTTAATAAATTGATAAAAGATCTAAAACCCATTCTTCAGGATGATAATTTAATTAAACGATAAATTATTGATCTTCTTGAGTTTTGAAATAAGGATCCTTTTTAATATAGGTGCACAAAAAGTTTAAATCGATAAGTATGCAGTTAAAAATATGCGATCATTCGTATCTAGTTCGCTCTTCGAAGTTCTGGATTGTTGATAGATGATTATGATCGAAGAAGGCGAGATTCACTTCGCTACATACAAGCTTATTCTTGTTAAACCACTTTTATGGCACCTTCTTTAAGTTCGAATCTAAACTATTCGCTCATTTTTTTAATTTATAGGGTTATCTAAAAACAATTCTCGAGGAACTAAAAGGGAATTTTTAATGTTATGTTCAGAGAAATCAAACAATAAAGTTTTTGTCGATCTCGAAGTCACTAGAGTCAGCATTGTCAAAAAATTTTGAGATCATTGAATATCCCGTTTCACATTCAAACTGTCACCGTATTTTCTTCAGACGTTGTCTTTAGTGGCCATTTTGACCCACGCTATGGTTCGTGGCGAAAGCCGCAGGCTGGCCCGCCTTTCTACGGCGTAGTGTCTGCGGAACTGCATCAATGAAAAGTTATCTCGAGGTACTTGTCCCCATTTCTATATGAGTATATCCGCTGACCTTTTTCCAGTCGCTTCAATATGCAACAGTTTCTAATCTTATTAAATGTTGAAGTACCTTCTTAAAATCCTAGGAACCAAGCCGCAATACCGAAGTAAATCAATACGCCGATAATGTCACAAATGGATGTTATCAGTGGTGCACTCGCAGTTGCGGGATCTAGATTCAACTTTTTTAGAATAAATGGTAACGACATACCTATCAAACTGCCAACGATAACAAGTAATGTCATTGAAAGTGAGACGATGATTGCAATATCTAAGCCACCTCTAACCAGCCCTAATGTTGATACGGCCAAAGCCATTGTAAATCCTATAAGTGCAGCGAGAGTAATCTCTTTGGTAAACATTTTGAACCAGTCTTTGGTCTGAACGTCCCCTGTTGCCATTGCTCGGATTATCAGTGTGGATGACTGTGCACCAGCATTTCCGCCACTATCTATGAGTAGAGGTAAGAAGAAAACTAGAGCAACATTCGATTCGATAACGCCCTCGTAATGAGCAATACCTGCACCAGAAAAAACATTCATGAAAACGAGAATTAGTAACCAGACTATTCTCTTCCTGTAAATCAGCGCTATAGAGGCATTCAGTAATCCTCCTTTATATTCTGGTGTTGTCGCTAGGACAGACGCAGTCTTGTAAATGTCTTCTGTAGCTTCTTGCTCCATTACGTCTAAGATGGATTCCACATGAACAGCACCGAGTATTCGTTGTTGTTCATTTATAACTGGGATCGACACTAGATCTTTATCGCGGAATACTTTTGCTGCCTCTTCTTGATCTATTTCGGCTGTAAATGAAATAGGGTTCTGATTCATCACATCATTGACTAATCTATCTCCCCTTGCACTCAACAACTCTCGAAATGACAATACGCCGACTAATTTATTATAAAAATCGACGACATACAAATAATGAATATTTGTTTTATTCTTTATGTTTTCACGTAAATATGTGATCGCATCTTCAATCGTGGATTCTTTCTGTATTGTGATGAACTCTGACGTCATCATCGATCCAGTTGTTTCCATCCTTCTAACG